>JANNNT010000022.1:0-5003 GCA_031398685.1 Rhodocyclaceae bacterium
CGGCCTACGAACTGGAAGAGCATTTCTTCCCGCAGAAGGACTGGTTCATCGACATCATTCACCAGCGCATCCTGCCCATTCCGGGGTATGCGCCGACGCGCAGCTTCAACGATGTCGAACTGATGCGGCGGGCGAAGCTGGGGGTGTGAGATTTGACCAAGGATACGCGCGAATTCGGCATGGCCGCGCTGATGAAGATCAATCCGATCTACGTGTTCACGCACGACTCGACCGGTGTCGGCGAAGACGGCCCGACGCATCAGCCCATCGAACAAACCGCCACCCTGCGCTTAACGGGGGCGAGGCGAATGAGGACGAAGGTGTCGATGCCCAGCCCGTGAATCCACTCGCGCAAGGCGTTCGGACCGAAGGCATGGCGTCGAAAAGATCGACCTGGATAGCGGCAGACGCCCCCGTACGGCTGAGAACTTCAGCCGCCAGCAGACTCGCCGGACCGCCGCCGATGAGGGCCACTGATTTCTTGCGCGGCATGCTTGTATTCATTCACACCGTTGTCAGGCCTGCCGGGACGCTCAGGCGTGTGGTCAGCCGGTTTAGCCCGAGTGCGGGAAGTGCGGCTTGCAAGCGCTCGGGATGTGCGGTGGCGAGCAGGGTCAGCCGGCTGTGGCCGTGTGCCGATGCCCCGGCCAGGCGCACGCACTGGCGGGCGACGGCCCCGGCCACATCAACCAGCGTTGCGCGGCCGGCAACGATGGGTTCGAGTACTGGCGTCAGAAAGGCGTAGTGCGTACAGCCCAGAACGATCTGGTCGGCTCCCGTGTCCAGTGTCGGTGCGAGATGCCGGGAGGCCGTTTCGGCAAAGCCGGGGTCGTCGAGATGCAGTGATTCAACCTTGGTGGCCCAGCCGGGGCAGGACAGAACGTCGACCTGCACCGTTCCCGCATACTGTCTGATGAGACGTGCCAGCCGCTCGCTGTGCGCCGTGGATGTGGTGGTCAGTACGGCAATGTGACCGCTCTTCGAGGCGGCAACCGCCGGCTTTACACCCGGTTCAACACCAACAATCGGGATGTTGGGCAGTGCCTCACGCAGCGCCGCTACGGCAGCGGCTGTGGCCGTATTGCAGGCAACAACGATGATCGAGCAACCCTGGTCGACAAGATGGTGCCCGATCTTCAGCACGCGGCGGCGGATGAAAGCGTCGTCCTTGTCGCCGTAGGGAACATGCGCCGTGTCGGCAAGGTATACGAGGTCGGCGTGGGGCAGGGATTGCGTGATGGACGCCAGTACGGAAAGGCCGCCGAGTCCGCTGTCGAAGATTCCTATCATGCGGCTAAGTTTTTGATTTCAAATGGTGCGCAACGAAGGTGTCTAGGCAGTTCTGCATGGCGGCTATTTTAGCGGGTGATGCAGGAAAGGCGCGATTTTCTTGATGCATTGCGGTCAGATTTTTGGCTGTCGGTAAATTTTACAGCGCGTATTTACGGAGATTCAGGGATTGATTTCCGTTCATTGACAGCGGTAGATTTCACCTCACCCGATGGTAAAAATTACTAAGCCGTGTCGATCTCCGTGCCGCGAAAGCGGTTTTGCACTTGATGCGCTAAAGAGGCTCATTTTTCACAATTGATGTGTGAATAAAGCCTGAAAACGAAGGCGCAACTCCGTTTTCGCAACGGTATACCGCATATGTCATAAGCAGTGGGGCGGTTCAGTCCCAAGCCCCGTTTAAGAAGCAGAAGCGTCGGACTTTTTTACAGGTCTGAAAGCCTTAAACAGCAACTTTGTTCTATCGCTATGTATCTTATGGAAATTCTGTTATGGCATGGTTTGCGCTTGATAGTAAATACCACCACTCTTTTCGATCAAGGAAAATGAAATGTCAGCCACCATAAAGGTCTTTCATGTGGGCGAGAAGTGTTTCACGCACGTCATGAATACTGATCTCGACTTGGTCGAGTTGCGCAATGAGGACGACGAGATCCTTCTGGTTTACGGAGCGGACGCCAGGGTGACCAGTCAAGCGGGGCGGGTGGGCAACTTTTGCATCGAATACCTCGACGGCCGGCTGCACTGGGTTTATTACGAAATGCCGCTGCAAACTCGTATTGTCTTCGGCCCTGATCTGCAAACTGCGGAAGTAGAAGTGTCCAAACGCTACATCGGAAAATTCGGCGCCGTCGCCGCAGAGCAGGCCAAGTTGTACTCTCGGGAACTATCGCAAGCACTATCATCTGCCGGTGAGCAATCACGAACGGCCGCATAGATCAACATCCCGGACGGTAAGTAACTTGGCTTTTCCTCGTCGTCAGTGATTGCTCGTGGCGACGACTGAGTCGCAATCTGCGCCGGTGCCGCATCCCCAAGCGCCTGCACCTCACGGGTGTTTTTTCCAGAAAGAGGATTTGCTTCGCGGTACCGGTGGAGAAAAAGGGGAAGCTGAGTCAGCCACCTGGGCGGCTCATGGCTTTGCTGACGACGCGATCTTCTGAATCCCTTGTGCCTGAATTGCCGTCAGCGCAATGGTGAACACAATGTCGTCAACCAAAGCGCCGCGCGACAGGTCGTTGACCGGCTTGCGCAGGCCTTGCAGCATGGGGCCGACAGAGACGACATGGGCACTGCGCTGCACCGCTTTGTAGGTGGTGTTGCCGGTATTCAGATCCGGGAATATGAACACGGTCGCCTGGCCGGCCACGGGGCTGTTCGGCGCTTTCTGCCTGCCGACATCGACCACGGAGGCCGCGTCGTACTGCAAGGGGCCATCAATGACCAGATCGGGAAAGTCCTTACGTGCGATTTCGGTGGCCATGCGAACCTTTTCCACGTCGTCGCCGGTACCGGAGGTGCCGGTGCTGTAGCTGATCATCGCCACTTTCGGTGTAATGCCGAAGGCTTTCGCACTGTCTGCACTTTGCTTGGCGATCTCGGCCAGTTGTTGCGCCGTGGGAACCGGATTGATTGCGCAGTCGCCATAAACCAGAACCTGATCGGGCATGAGCATGAAGAAAACCGACGAAACAATTGAAGAACCGGGCGCGGTTTTGATCAGCTGAAGGGCAGGGCGCACCGTGCTGGCGGTGGTGTGCACGGCACCCGAAACGAGGCCATCCACTTCATCGACGGCCAGCATCATGGTACCCAGAACCACTGTGTCTTCCAGCTGGGCAACCGCCTGTTCCGGTGTCAGTCCCTTGGCCTTGCGCAGCTCGACCATAGGCGCAACATATTGGGTGCGGATTACATCGGGATCGAGTATTTCCAGCCCGGCGGGGAGGGTGATGCCTAGCGAGGCGGCCACGGTCTCAATGACTTCGCGCTTGCCCAGCAACACGCAGCGGGCAATGCCCTTTTGCTGGCAGATCACGGCGGCGCGCACGGTACGCGGTTCTTCTCCCTCGGGCAGCACGATACGCTTTTGCGCTGCGCGTGCTTTCTGGATGAGCTGGTAGCGGAATGCGGGTGGCGACAGTTTGGTGGTTTCCGGCATGTGGAAGGCGGCGGAAATCGCGCCGGTGTCGAGGTGTTCGGCCACGGTATCCAGGACGGCGTTTATGCGCGCCGTGTCATCGCCCGGCACCGCGTCCGGAATGTGGCTGACACGGCGTGCCGTGATGAAACTGTCGTCGCTTGTACGCAGGATTGGCAGGCCGGTACTCAGCGCCGGCGCAGCCAGTTCCATCACTTGCGGAGTAATCGAGGTCGAATGCGTGAGCAGCAGACCAGCGAGTTCGATACCGCGACTGGCGGCCAGTGCCGCCGCCAGGATGACGTCGTCACGGTCACCGGAAGTGATGATCAACGCTCCCGGACGCATGCGCGGGATGCATTCGGCTACAGAGCGGGCCGCAATAACAGTTTCTCTGACCCGTCGGGTGTTGAGTTCGCCCTGCAGCACCACTTCAGCACTGAGGTGTAGCGCGACATCCAGGGTACGCGGTGCGCGCAGCAACGGGTTCTCATGGACCACTCCCCAGAGGCGGGTAGTGCCCAGCTGGTGTCTGGCGGCCTCGTTGTCAAAATCCTCGGGAGCCTTGTTTAAAATCACGCCGGCAACCTTGCAGCCTTCGTTGGTGAACTGGCTGATGCTCAGACGCAAATCGGTAACCGCTTTCGGAATGGAGGCATCGGCGACAATGATGACTTCCGCTTTGAGGCTGCGGGCGATTTCGACGTTCAATTGCGAGGAGAAGGGATGCAACGGGTCGGTATGGAGTCCTTCAACAATGAGCACAGCGGCACCTTCGCCCGCCTTCATGCACAGCGCGACAATTTCTTCCAGCAATTCACTGGTTTGATTGGCGGCAACCCGTTCTGCCGTTTCCCACAGCGAAAGCGGCTCGGGAACCGGGATGTGAAAGATTTGCTGCGCGAAAAACCCCGAGTTGTCCTTGATGTCCTGGGCGACCGGTTTGGCAAATCCTGCTACGACGCCGAGACGCTGAAGCGCACGAACAATGCCCAGTGCCACCGAAGTCAGCCCGACTCCCTGCCGCGCGGGGGTGACAAGAAATGTTTGTGTAAAACTCTGTTTCATTGGTGATTCTCCCAAGCATTGATGAGACATGACCGATATGAGGTAGTTGTACCTCGCCGGTTTGCCTTTGTTGTTTAATCCAGATTTTCAGGATGCGAGGCCTTTGCCCCTATCGGTGGATAAGTCCGGCGGAAAATATTGCAGACTGCATAAAGTGCCAGCTATCCTTGTTGTAGCACTTTCGCCATGCCTCAATTTTGCGCTTTGTGACATCCAAGGGCAAGCCGGAACGCGTTCTGGCACAGGCCATTGGCGGGGTCTGGAAGGCTTAAACACCGGTTGCAGCACCACAAGAGAAACCGCTTCTTCGCCGTTGGTCGCGGCGAGAATAGGGTGGTTTTTGCGCCGAAATGCTCGGTTGAGAAAGGCCAGGATCTTCCGATCGTCATCCACCAGCGATAGAGGTGAAAAGGTCGCTTTCGACGGCGATCTGCTTTGGGCTGTACGCGGCCAGGAAGCGCGTCATTTCGTCGGCTGGAAGCGGTTTGCTGACCAGGTAATCCTG
>JANNNT010000045.1:0-7091 GCA_031398685.1 Rhodocyclaceae bacterium
CCTTCGACGTGCAGACCCTCGCAGGGCAAGCCTTCGGCGATGATTTTCTTGATTTGTTCAGAGTGCATCATGGTTCAGTACCTCAATTTGTAACCGCTGCGCAGCAGCGCCAGCGTTGTCAGTGCAACGGCAAGAAAACTCACCGCAACGACGGCCAGACTCGTTCCGGGGACCACGTCGGAAACGCCGAAGAAGCCGTAACGGAAGCCGTCAATCATATAGAACACGGGATTGAAATGCGATACCTCCTGCCAGAACAGCGGCAGCGAGTGGATTGAATAAAACACTCCGGAAAGCATGGTGAGCGGCATGATCAGGAAGTTCTGGAAACCTGCCAACTGATCGAACTTGTCCGCCCAGATGCCGGCAATCATGCCCAGCGATCCCATGATGCCGCCGCCGATCACGGCAAAGGCGAGAATCCAGCTTGGCGCAACAAAAGTCAGCGGAGCAAACCAGCCGGTTACCACCAGCACCCCGAGTCCCACCATCAGGCCGCGCAGCATGGCCGCGACCACATAAGCGAAGAAGAACTCAATATAGGAGATAGGCGGCAGAAGAACGAAGACAACGCTGCCGGTGACCTTGGCCTGGATCAGGCTGGACGAACTATTGGCAAAGGCATTTTGCAGCACCGACATCATGACCAGACCGGGAATCAGGAACGCGGCGTAACGCACTCCATTGACCTGCACCTGAGAGTCGAGCACGTGCGAAAAGATCAGCAGGTAAAGCAGAGCGGTGAGCACCGGCGCGGCAACCGTCTGGAAACTCACCTTCCAGAAACGCAGCACTTCCTTGTACAGCAGCGTGCGAAAACCGCTCATTGTGGTTCCGCCTCCTGCATCACGCCAACAAAGACGTCCTCAAGGTCGGTCTGCGTCAGCCGCAGATCGTCGATCACACAACCCGCCTGGCGAATGTCCGCCAGTAAGGGTTCAATCTCATTGAAACCGGCTAGACGAAATACCCAGGCACCATTGCTGTGCGTGGCACGGGAGCGCAACCCGCCCGGCAGTTCGGCAGCATTGGTCAATCGCAGATTCAGCGTGTGACCCGAAAACCGCGCCAGCAGATTGCGGGTCGTATCCAGGGCCACAATGCGTCCCTGCTTGAGCATGGCAATCCGTCCGCAAAGCAACTCGGCCTCCTCAAGATAATGCGTGGTCAAAATAACGGTATGCCCCTCACGGTTGAGGCGCTGGACGAACTGCCAAAGTCCTTGACGCAATTCAACGTCGACTCCAGCCGTCGGCTCGTCAAGCACGATCACCGGCGGCTTGTGCACCAGCGCCTGCGCGACCAGAACCCGTCGTTTCATGCCGCCGGACAGACGGCGCATATTGATATCTGCTTTGGCGGTGAGATCAAGGTTTTCCAGAATCTCATCGATCCAGTCGTCGTTATTGCGGAGACCGAAATACCCCGATTGGATACGCAAAGTCTCGCGCACCGAGAAGAAGGGATCGAAAACCAGTTCCTGCGGTACGACGCCAAGCCGACGGCGTGCCTCGCGGTAATCGCTGATCACATCCTTCCCCATCACGCTCAGCGTGCCCTGGTCCGGGCGAACCAAGCCGGCTAGGCAGGAAATGAGCGTCGTCTTGCCGGCACCGTTGGGGCCGAGAAGACCAAAAAATTCGCCCTCGGCGATTTCCAGCGACACGCGATCAAGCGCCCGCAGGCTGCCGAAATTCTTTACGATCTGCTGGATGGAAACAGCGACGCCCATGGCATCTGAACTCAACAACTAAGACACGCCCGCCGGTCAGGCGAACGAGAGAGAATCGGAAACGCCGTAAAGCGCCGCCTGACTGATCATGCTTGATGGAGGATGGGCAACACGCATCGTTATGCCTAATTCGCGGGCAGTGCGCAACAAGCCAAAAATGACACTCAGTGCCGAGGAGTCCGTTTCCTCGACCGCAGAAAGATCGAACACAAGCTCGGTGGCACCGGCTCCATCACGCAAAAAACCGCGCCCTGCCTCTAGCAATGCGCTAGCGTTGGCGATCAGCATGGGGCCCGTTGCCTGCAGGCCATCCCCGTTCTTTTCGATCATTTCTTGCCGGTTTCAAGCTGTTTGTTCTTGGTAGCGATCATCTGCACAAGGCCGTCAATTCCATTGGCACGGACTTCCTGACCGAAAGTATCGCGATAATTCGTCACCAGACTCACGCCAGCCACAATAACATCATAGACCTTCCATCCATCAGCCTGCTTCTCCAGCGAGTAGTCGAGCTGAATCGGCTTGCTCCCGGGCTGTACCACTTCGGTCTTGACGATCACCTCGGTATCGCCATTCTGCATCTTGGTCGGCTTGTAGCGGATGGTCTGGTCCTTGTAACCAGTCAGCGCATTGGAGTAGGTGCGGACGAGAAGCGTCTTGAACTCCTCGGACAACAGCTTCTTCTGTTCGGGTGTTGCCTTGTTCCAGTCCCGCCCTACCGCCAGAGCCGTCATGCGCTGGAAATTGAAGCTGGGTAAAACCTTGACTTCAACCAATTCAATTGCTTTCTTGGTATTGCCGCTCTGGATGTCCTTATCCTGACGAACAATGTTCAAGACATCATCCGTCACCTTCTTGATCATGGCATCCGGCGCATCTTCCTGAGCAAATGCTGAAGAACCGGACAAAACAAATGCAACAAACAACGAAAACAGCAATTTCATAAAAACTCGCACCCGAAAAAGATCAAACAATCGACGGGGACTTCCGTCCTCGCGCGCATTCATTCCTTGATTTCCGGCGGTGACCCGTCAAAAACCGAGCTCCGCCGATTTTGCAAGTAGGCATCGCGGATATAGTTGTACTTGTCGAAAGCAGCCTGCTCGACAACTTTGTCAGCCGGAAGAAGGCTGGCTCTAAAATCGATGAAACGCACACCGGCGAGCGAATTACGCAGGGGAACATCTTCGACACGCATGACCGGGTCGGCATAGCTATCGACAAGCCAGCCGAAAGTATCGCGTGTGGTGCGCGGTCCGATGAGCGGCCAAAACAGGTACGCCCCTTCGACAACACCCCATTTTCCAAGCGTCTGTCCGAAATCCTCGGCATGTTTTTCCAGGCCCATCTCGCTGGCTACGTCGAAAACGCCGCCGATACCAATTGTCGTATTGACGAGGACGCGACCAACATCGGATAGCCCTTGTCCGCCTTTGCCTTGCAGGAAATTGTTAACTCCTGTCCACACATCGGCAATGTTACCAAAGAAATTTCCAATACCCGCCTTCACCGGCAACGGTGCAGCCGCGTCATAGCCCTGGGCAATCGGTTTGGCGACAAGGTCAATACCCTCATTCACCGAGAACATGGCACGGTTGAAACCTTCGTAAGGATCCTTGGGATTGTTCGCCGTTGTCGCGCACCCCGACAGTCCACCGACGACCACAGCAGCGAATGCCGCAGAAAACATGCGCGTTGTTATTTGAGTTTTCACGAACTAACCCTTCCTGTTTATTGCGGGCTCGCACCTTCGGACGCCTTGTTGAACATGAACTGACTGATCAGCTTCTCGAGCACGACTGCCGACTGCGTTTTGACAACCACGTCACCAGGATTCAACATTTTCTCGTCGCCCCCAGCGTCCAGACCGATGTACTGTTCACCCAGCAGACCCGCCGTCAGAATCGAAACGAAAGTATCTTTCGGAAAACGATAACGACTGTCAATCGTAAGCGTTGCTACCGCCTCATAACTCTGAGGGTCGAAGCGGATTTCCGTCACACGCCCGACAACCACGCCCGCACTTTTCACCGGGCCACGCACCTTCAGGCCTCCGATGTTATCAAACTTGGCCGTTAGCTGGTACGTATCGGCAAAATTGGCAGACGAGACGTTCCCGACCCGTAGTGCTAAAAACAACAGTGCGGCGAAACCCAGAACGACGAACAAACCCACCCAGAGATCAAGCAACTTGCGACTCATCAAAGCCCCCGGAACATGAAGGAGGTCAAAACAAAATCCAGCGCCAGAATGGCCAGCGCCGAATAAACTACCGTTCTTTTGATCGAAGCCGAAACGCCCTCAGCAGTCGGAACTGCATCGTAGCCCTCGAAAACAGCAATCAGGGAAACAGCCACCCCAAAAACGAAACTTTTGACAACGCCGTTCCAGATATCAAAGCGAAAATCCACCGAGCTTTGCATCTGCGACCAGAAGGCGCCCTCGTCGACGCCGATAAACACGACACCGATCAGATACCCTCCGAAGATACCGACCGCCGAGAACAGCGCGGCCAGCAGCGGCATGGAAATAACTCCGCCCCAGAACCTCGGGGCGACAACGCGGGCGATCGGATTGACCGCCATCATATCCATCGCGGTGAGCTGCTCAGTGGCTTTCATCAAACCGATTTCGGCCGTAATCGACGAACCGGCGCGCGAAGCAAAGAGAAGGGCAGCCACCACGGGCCCCAACTCGCGGGTCAGCGACAAGGCCACCAGCACACCGAGCGCCTCCGACGAGCCATAACGCTGCAAGGTCTCATAGCCCTGCATGCCGAGCACCATACCGATGAACAAACCGGACACCAGAATGATCAGCAGCGACTGGAAACCCGAGAAGTAGATTTCGCGAATCGTCAGGTGGAGACGCCGGAATGACTGTCCGGAATAGACCAAAATCATCACGAAGAAACGCGCGGCAAAACCCAGCCGCTGCAGTCCGTTGTTCAACTGATGACCGACGCTCCTGATCAGCTCGATCACGGCAGAGAGACTTTTCTCAACCATGCGCACCCTCCCGCATCAAGTCCTGCTCGAAGGGAGCGGCTGGATAATGGAAATGCACCGGGCCATCGGCTTCACCAAAAACAAACTGGTGCACGAAAGGATCGTTTGAAGCGCGAATCTCGTCCGGCGTACCCTGCGCAACGATCTGCCCGGCCGAGACAAAATAAACGTAATCGACGATCAGCATGGCTTCCTGAACATCGTGGGTTACCAGGATCGTTGTCGCTCCAAGCGCATCGTTGAGCTTGCGTATGAGCTGACCGATAACACCCATCGAGATCGGATCCAGTCCGGCAAAGGGCTCGTCGTACATGATCAGCATCGGGTCAAGCGCGATCGCCCGCGCCAGTGCCACACGCCGCGCCATCCCGCCGGACAGCTCGGAGGGCATCAGATCATGCGCGCCCCGCAAACCGACGGCATTAAGCTTCATCAGCACCATGTCGCGGACCATCTCTTCCGGCAGATCGGTATGCTCGCGCATCAGATAGGCGACGTTATCAAACACGGAGATATCGGTGAATAAAGCGCCAAACTGGAACAACATTCCCATGCGCCGACGCATGGCGTAGAGTTCGTCATGGCCCATGTCCGGCACCGACTGCCCATCAACCAGCAGTTCGCCGCTGGTCGGCTTGAGTTGGCCGCCAATCAGGCGCAGCAGGGTCGTCTTGCCACAACCGGAGTTACCCATGATGGCGACCAGTTTGCCCCGAGGAATCTCCATGGTGATTCCGTTGAGAATCGTCCTGTCGTCGTAGGCGAAATTGATGTCAGTAATTTTGACCAAGCTATCAGCTGGCACAACAGTATCCCGTGGGAAAAATAGACGCAGATTATACTCGAATCACCTTATCTCCACCCGCCAAAAATACACGGCCATATAAATGTGGAATAATGGAATGACCCATTTTTTGGATCGATGACGCCTCTTCCATGATCGATATACCGGGAACCCCCTTGCCGGAAAAACCCTTGCTGCTCATCGTTGACGATGACCCGCTAATTTCCGACACGCTGAGCTTTTCGATGAGCCCGATGTTCGAAGTCATCACCAGCCATTCCCGTCCGCACTGCACCCAACTGCTCCGCCAACTGCGCCGCACCCCGGAGTTGGCGCTGATTGACCTTGGTCTGCCCCCGCTGCCGCACCGACCGGACGAGGGATTCGCGCTGATTTCGGATCTGTTGAAGCTTTCTCCGGAAATCAGGATTGTCGTGCTCTCCGGCCAAAGCGATGCGGGCAATGCCCGCCATGCCCGCACCCTGGGTGCCGCCGACTTCGTCGCCAAACCCTGCAACCCAGCCGATCTCCAGGCTGTCCTCCAGCGCGCGCTAAGCTATCGCTCACTTGACGAAAGGCGCGCACAGGACATTTCTGCGTCGCCCTTAATAGGCAACAGCCCGGCCATACAGAAACTGAAGGTTCAATTGCAGCAGTACGCTGATTCGCCTTTCCCCGTTCTCATTGAGGGTGAATCCGGCAGCGGCAAGGAAATTGTTGCCAGCATTTGCCTGCACCACGACACAAAACGCAGCAACAAACCTTTTTTTGCCCTTAATTGTGCCGCCATTTCACCCAACCTGGTCGAACCCACCCTGTTCGGTTATGCCAAAGGTGCGTTTACCGGTGCCATCAGCGCAAAATCCGGCTATTTTGAAGACGCCGCCGATGGGACGCTATTTCTCGATGAAATCGGCGAACTGCCACTTGAACTGCAGGCGAAACTGTTGCGGGTGCTTGAAAACGGCGAGTACCAGCGGGTCGGCGAGACCCAGAAGCGTATCAGCCGCGCACGCATCATCGCGGCCACCAACCGCGACCTGCGCAAGGAAATCCGATCCGGCAATTTCCGGGCGGATCTCTATCACCGGCTTTCAGTCTTTTCAATCAGTGTGCCGCCGCTGCGGGAAATGGATGACGACAAGCTCCTCCTGCTTGAGCACTTTCGCCAACGCTACACAACGCCGTCGCAAACGCCTTTTGTGTTGTCCGACGAGGCACGTGCGCTCTGGTCGCGCTACAGTTTTCCCGGCAATGTCCGCGAATTGCGCAACATCGTCATCCGCCTCACGGCAAAGTATCCCGGTCAAATCGTAGAAACCAGCGCACTTGAAGCCGAACTGGATTTGCAGGACGAACCGCTTGCACCGATCACCGCACCACCATCGCTGGTCAGCGCAGAAAGCGATGCGCTCATCCTGGCGGCAAGCCGACACCTGCAGCAGCCGGAACCGTTCAGCCTGGATCGGCTCCTCGCTGAAACCGAGCGAAACTACATCGAAGCCGCCCTGCGCCTCGCACATGGCAACGTCAGCCAGGCCGCCCGCCTGCTCGGCATCAACCGCACGAC
>JANNNT010000048.1:0-4976 GCA_031398685.1 Rhodocyclaceae bacterium
GTTTCCTCGAGAATTGGGATGAACTCCACCGGCCCGACCAGCCCGCGCAGCGGGTGCTGCCAGCGCAGCAGCGCCTCGAATCCGGTGATTTCACCGGTGGTGCAACTGACCTTGGGCTGGTAATGGAGCAGGAACTCGCCCTTGGCCAGGGCATGGCGGAGGTCCCCTTCCAGTCTCAGCTTGTCCTGTGTGTTGCGGTTCATCTCCGCCGTGAAGAACTGGTAAGTGTTGCGTCCCAGCTCCTTGGCCCGGTACATCGCCGTGTCGGCGTTGCGGACAAGAAGCTCGCTATCGACGGCATCGTTCGGGAACAGCGTAATGCCGACGCTGGCCGAGACGAACAGCTCGTGGCCCTCGATCAGATGCGGCAGGGCACAACTCGCAATCAGCTTTCTGGCCACCATGGCCGCGTCCTCGCTGCCTCCAATCTCCGGCAGAATGATGCCGAACTCGTCTCCGCCCAGACGCCCTACGGTATCGGTATCGCGCAGGCATGAGGAGAGGCGGTTGGCGACCTCGCGCAGCAGTGCATCGCCGACAGTGTGACCGAGGGTGTCGTTGACTGTCTTGAAATTGTCCAGATCGACGAACAGCATCGCCAGCAGCCAGTCGTTGCGCCGCGCCGCCTTCGTTCCCTGCTCCAGGCGATCGTAAAGCAGGGCGCGGTTGGGAAGCCCGGTGAGCACGTCGTAGTAGGCGAGGTAATGGAGCCGATCCTGCTTGTCGAGGTGATCGATCGCAAACGCGATGTCGCCGGCCAGTTCCGTCAGCAACTTCAGCTCCTCGTCCTGGAAAAACTCGATTTCGCCAGCGTACAGCGTGAGTACGCCGACCGCTTTGCCGGAGACAATCAACGGAAAAACCGACATCGAGCGAACTCCGGATTTGGCGTATGGTTTTCTGAGCAAAACCTGTGGGTCGTTTGCCGAATCGTTGGAGACGATGGGCTTTTTCTCCCTGATCGCCCGTGCCACCATGGTGCTCTTTGCGCCCTCGGCCGAGGACAGGAGGTCTTTGATGGCGGCCAGCAGTTCTTCATCCTTGCCGGCCGAGGCGACCGGGACGATTTTCATCGAATTCGGGTCGGCGACGGCGATCAGCGCCATGCAGAAACCGCCCGCATCGACTGCGATGCGGCACGCCTCCGTGAACAGTTCGTCGCGATCACTCGCGCGAATGATCAGCGTATTGATGCTGCTCAGCATGATATAGACGCGGTTGAGGTAGGTAATCCGGCTTTCCGCTTTCTTGCGTTCGCTGATGTCGCGAATGGCGCTTATCACCAGGGGCCCTTCATCCGTCTCCAGCGGGCTCAGGCTGATTTCAACCGGGAATTCGCTGCCGTCCTTGCGCAATCCGAACACGTCCTGTCCCAGGTCCGCTGGCCGTGTGCGCGGCTGCGCCAGAAAGCGGGCGTGATTTTCCAAATGTTTGCCGCGCAAACGTTGGGGCACAAGTATTTCGATGTTCTGCCCCACCAGTTCATCGTGGCGCCAGCCAAACAGATCGACCGCCTTGTGGTTGGCCAGCACGATTTCGGCGTCGCGGTTGACGATCACCATCGCTTCCGGAGCGGCTTCCAGCAGATCCTTGAACTTCTGCTCGGGTTTCTTACGCTCCGTGATATTCATGTGCATGACGAAAACGCCATTCGGAGGGTCGCCCGCCAGAGCAGTCGCGGTCATCAGAAACCAGCGCTGTTGTGTCGGTGAATGACAGGAGTATTCAAACGAAAAGCTGATGCCCTCACCCTCCAGCACCGAGCGAATACCTTCGGCCGCCTGCCGCGCCTCGGCAATGTTATCTCCCAGTGCGTTGTCGCAAATCTCCAGGTAATTGAGGCCGATCCCGTAGTCCGGACTTTGCAGCAGATTCCCGCTGGAGAATCTTTGCCACGCCTGATTCACCGAGATGATTTTCCCCTGGTTATCGAGCAAGGCGATACGCATGGGCAGCGCGTCGAGGATGGCGGCCTGTTTGATGGCCTCGTTGTGACGTAAGCGATCGTGGGCGCGACGCAATAAAAATGATTGCTCGTCACTGTTCGCTACCCTATCCACCTCACCTGAGGTCAGTTCTTCCAGACGTTGCCCACTCTCATCCAAGGTCTCCATGAAGACGAGACCTTGCGCATTCGTTTCCGGCGGAAACACTGGTTCTTCCGGGTTCATGAAGCGACGATTCCAGGTTCAAAAGCCTGCCGTGCGGCCGTTGTGATCGATAGGCCACCGTCGGTGATTTCATCGAAACAGGCGATGCCCGTGGGTACTTCAGTCGGCTTGTTCGCGAGCTGAGATCGGTTTGATTTCAATTTTTTATTCACAATAGTCATTTTCAACTCAGCCATTGCCGTGACCTCAGACAAAACACTTCAATTACCTGGCGGGAATCGCGCCGTGTTGCCGCTGCCAGATCGGTTGAAGAGATCGCTGGCTACCGACAGTTATCACCTGCCGCGGTTAAGCGCAAGGTAAAAATCTGGTTTGTTGAGGAAGGTAGCCATGGTTTTCCAAGTATGCAGTATTCGCTTATAAACCATGGCAGTCTGTGCGGTGAGGCACATTCGTTTTCGACAGAGGCTCAAGATCCATCGCAAATTGCTCAAACTCGTTCAGCGGCAGCGGGCGGCTGAACAAATACCCCTGATAGGCATGGCAGCCTTGCTGAACCAGGAAGTTCCTCTGTGCCTCGGTTTCCACCCCCTCGGCAATGACCGCCAGCCCAAGGCTTTCGCCCAGAGCGATGATCATCCTGGCAATGGCGGCATCGATGGGGTCGATGAGAATGCCTCGGACAAAACGCCGGTCGATTTTTAGTTGATCCACAGGCAGTCGCTTCAGGTAATAGAGCGATGAATACCCCGTCGCGAAATCATCCAGAGAAACCCCCACCCCGTTCGTTTTCAGTTTCGTCATCTTGGTGATGACTGCTTCCACGTTCACGACCAGCAGGCTTTCAGTCAGTTCCAGCTTGAGCCGTTGCGGGTTGGCTCCGCTACGCTCCAGTGCGGACAGGACCTGATCGACAAAGTCAGACTGGTATAGCTGACGGGCGCTGACATTTACCGCTACCGTAAGTTGGTCCATCCCGGGTTGACCGGCCCAGGCCGTCAATTGTTGGCAGGCGGTCTCCAGCACCCATTGACCAAGACGAAGAATCAACCCGGTTTCTTCGCTCAGGGGGATGAACTCGTCGGGATACACCAGACCGCGCTCCGGGTGTTGCCAGCGCACCAGCGCTTCGGCTCCTGTGACGCGGCCAGTGTCGACGACCTGGGGCTGATAGTGGAGGACGAACTGCCTTTGCTCCACCGCCCGCATCAGCTCGCTCTCCTGTGCAGCATGCTTCCTTACTGCTGTCTCCATGTGCGGATCAAAGAAATGCAACGCGTTGCGCCCCTCGTCCTTTGATTTATACATGGCGAGATCCGCCTGCTTCATCAGGTCGTCGATCGTTACGAGATCGCTGCTGAACAAGGTGGCACCAATACTTACCGTGCTGTGGTAGGTCACAAGGTTGAGTTGATAGGTCTGGTTGAGTACGGAGAGAATTTTTTCGCCGATGGTTTTGGTCTGCGCTGCCGCTTCTTCTGCATTCGTGGTCAGACTGGCCAGCATGACCACGAACTCATCTCCCCCGAGACGTGCCACGGTATCTCCCGCACGAACGCAGGTGGTCAGTCGTTCGGCAACCTGCTTCAGCAGCAAGTCGCCCATGTCATGCCCATGAGTGTCGTTAAGGGTTTTGAAGTGGTCGAGATCAATGAACAACAGCGCGCCATAACTGCCGTTACGGGAACTGGCGGTCATCAGCTGCTGCAAACGATCCAGCAGCAGGGTGCGATTGGGCAGGCTCGTAAGCTGGTCAAAAAAAGCCAGTTGATTGATCTTTTCTTCGGTCTGTTTGCGCTCGGTAATGTCGAAATGCGCACCGATGTAATGCGTCACCACACCCTGATCGTTTTTCACTGACGAGATGGTCAGCCATTTTGGGTACACCTCGCCGTTCTTGCGCCGATCCCAGACTTCGCCCTGCCACCCACCCGTGCGATTGATGGTCTCCCACATGGTGCGATAAAAATTGGCGTCGTGTCGCCCCGACCGGAGGAGCCGGGGTGTTTGCCCCACGGCTTCCTCTTCCGAGTAGCCGGTGGTTTCGGTGAACGCACGGTTGACACGCAGGATCACACTGGCGGCATCGGTGACCATCATCGCTTCCTGTGATTCGAAGGCGGCCGCGGCTATCCGGAGCTGATTGTCAGTGCGCCTCAATTGAGAGATGTCTTCGACAATGGACCAGATGAATTGATCGCCATCACTCCCGGTTATCAGCACACCGTTGAGGCGGACAGGGACGCGCTGGCCGAGCTTGTTGATGTAGTCCTTATCGTAAGTGCCATATCGACCGGACGTTTTGAGCGATTCGAGTTGCTTTGCCTCCTGGTCGGCGTAGCTTGCAGGGGTCAAATCCCAGTAGCTGAGGCGATTCAGTTCCTCCAGGGTATATCCGACGATATTGAGGAACGACGCGTTGGCCTCGATGAAGGCACCATCCATCGAGTTTCTCGCCATGCCCAATGGGGACATATTGAACATCGTGCGCAGCTTCTCTTCGCTCAGCAGCAACTTCTTGGTCGCAAGCTTGCGATCGGTGATATCAACGGTTACACAAACCAGATACGAGGGATTTCCAAGGGCATCGAAAATTGGTTTCTTGAAGGTATGGCCGAGACGATTTTTCTGGAGTTCCGCATTCCAGAAGGTCTCTTCATAATCGAGCAGGTACCCTCTATCGAAGATTTCCCGATCCCTGGCGAGAAACGAGTCCATCTGCTCAGGCGGAAAGAACTGACTGCCGGTTGTCCCGAGCAGAGCGGCGTAACTCAATCCCCATTGCAATTCGCATGCCGTATTCAACACGACGAACCGGCTCGACGAATCCTTTATGAAGATCGCGACGGGAATGGCGTCGATTAC
>JANNNT010000054.1:0-1537 GCA_031398685.1 Rhodocyclaceae bacterium
GTTAATGTCCTCTGATAATGCACAACAAATACGCGAACAGTGCATTCAAAGCACAGCATCAATTGACGCAACCCGAGCACCCGCGTAGAATTTTCGCTTTAGCGGGGGCGTAGCTCAGTTGGGAGAGCGATTGGTTCGCAATCAATAGGTCCGCGGTTCGATCCCGCGCGTCTCCACCAATCCAGGAAAAGGCCAGACTTGCTCTGGCCTTTGTCTTATCCGGTAACGCCCGGAAGCACGCTGCTGGAGAACCCCGCGCAATGAGCTATACCGCAGAATCCATTTCCGTTCTCAAGGGACTGGAACCCGTTCGCCATCGGCCCGGCATGTACACGCGGACGGACAACCCGCTGCATATCATGCAGGAAGCCATCGACAACGCCGCTGACGAGGCGCTGGGCGGTTATTGCAAGCGCATTCAGGTCACCTTGCACAGCGACGGTTCGGTGACGATTCAGGACGATGGACGCGGCATTCCGGTCGAGATTCACCCGGTCGAGAAGGTGCCGACGGTCGAAGTGGTGTTCACCCAACTGCACGCCGGCGGCAAATTCAACAAGGCCGATGGCACTTCGGCTTACCGTTTCTCGGGTGGATTGCACGGCGTCGGCGTCTCGGTCACCAATGCGCTGTCCAGCCGCCTTGAGGTTGAGGTCACCCGCAACGGTGCTCGCCACCAGATTGCGTTTTCCGGCGGTGCGGTGATCGAAGCGCTGCAACACGTCGGCGAGGCACCCAAAAAAGCGAGCGGCACCCGCGTCAGAGCCTGGCCAGATCCCCAGTTTTTTGACTCGGCCAGTATTCCCGCCAACGAACTCGAACGCCTGCTGCGCAGCAAGGCCGTGCTGCTGCCCGGCCTTGAAATCACGCTCAAAATTGAGAACGGCGAAACGAAAACCTGGTGCTTCGCCAACGGCATGCAGCAATACCTGGCCGAACAGCTCGATGGCGAGTTGACGGCACCGATGTTCACTGCCGAGAAATACGCCCCGGCCGGCGACGAGAACTTCCCGGTCGGCGCCGGCGCGGCGTGGGCCATCTGCTGGAGCGCCGAGGGTAATCTGGCGCGCGAGTCCTACGTCAACCTGATTCCCACACCGGCCGGCGGAACGCACGAAACCGGGCTGCGTCAGGCCGCTTTTGATGCCGTCAAGAGTTTCGCCGAGCACCGCGCGCTGCTGCCCAAGGGCGTCAAGCTCGCCGCTGAGGACGTATTCTCGCGCGCCAGCTACGTGCTCGCCGCGCGCGTGCTCGATCCCTCGTTCCAGGGGCAAATCAAGGAGCGCCTGAATTCGCGTGATGCGGTGGCGCTGGTCTCGCGCATGGTGCGCGACCCGCTCGAACTATGGCTCAACGAGCACCCGGACGACGCCAAAAAGATCACCGAACTGGCCATCCGTGCGGCTCAGGCGCGTACGCGCGTCGGGCAGAAAGTCGAGAAACGCAAGCAGTCGGGCGTCGCCATCCTGCCCGGCAAGCTGTCCGATTGCCAGAGCGAGGACATCCGACGCAATGAGATTTTCCTCGTTGAAGGCGA
>JANNNT010000081.1:0-4729 GCA_031398685.1 Rhodocyclaceae bacterium
CGACGGCGTAACGATCTCGAACTTCTCCGGTCCCAGTTCCTTGACTGCGAGATAAGCCTCGTTTTCCCAAGCCAGCAGCACGTCGCCAATGCCGCGCTCGGTAAAGGTCATGGTCGAACCGCGCGCACCGGAATCGAGCACTTTCACGTTACTGAAAAGCTTGCCGACGAAGTCCCTCGCTTTCTCGTCGTTGCCGCCCGGTTGCTTGAGCGCGTAGGCCCAGGCCGCCAGATAGTTCCAGCGCGCACCGCCAGAGGTCTTGGGATTCGGCGTGACGATGCCGACACCCGGTTTGATCAGGTCGTCCCAGTCCTTGATCTGCTTGGGATTGCCCTTGCGCACCAGGAAAACAATGGTCGAGGTGTAGGGCGCGGCGTTCTGCGGCAGGCGTTTCTGCCAGTCGGCCGGAATCAGGTTTTTCGTTGCCAGCGCGCCAACGTCGTAGGCCAGGGCGAGGGTCACCACGTCGGCATCGAGGCCGTCGATCACCGCCCGCGCCTGCTTGCCGGAACCGCCGTGCGACTGCTTGACCGTCACCACTTCATTGTTCGTTGCCTTCCAGTGTTTGGCAAAGGCGGCGTTGAAGTCCTGGTACAGCTCGCGCGTCGGGTCGTAGGACACGTTGAGCAGGGATACATCGGCATGAGCGACAGACAGCAGGGTGCCCGCGGCAAGCCCGACAAGCAGTTTTCGATAGTTCATGAGAAGACTCCGGGTAGGTTGAACATGAACGGAGTCTATGGAAAAGCCAAACCACGACGAACGATGAAATTCTTATTAGCTTATTCGGCTGTTTTGCATACCAATCAAACTTTTGGTTATCAGAACCTCGCACGGCGAACGATGGACCCCATAGACGTGGTCGCGCGGATTCGGTGTCGCTGGTGGCAAACCGGCCAGATCAGCACCGCTATTTTCGAACGGCCACCGCGCCGTTCGAAAGCATGGCCCCAGCGCTGCGGATTTTTCGGTAAAGCTTACCGGCCTGCCGGTAAGCTTTACGCGCCCCGGCCGGTTCACTTCAGGCGCATGTCGTTGGCGACGGACTTGACGCCTTTGACCTTGCGTGTCACTTCGACGGCACGAGTGAGCTGGGCCTGGGAACTGACGAAGCCGCTCAGCTGAACCCGTCCCTTGAAGGTTTCGACGTTGATCTCCGATACCTTCAGGGCCGGGTCGTCGACGATGGCCGCTTTGACCTTGGCTGTAATGACGGTGTCGTCGATGTACTCGCCGGTGCCTTCCTGTTTCGGGGTCGAGGCACACCCCAGAATGAAGGCGCAGAGTAGCGCGATGAAAAAGGAAGAAAATCTCTTGAACTGGCTCATGGCAAGACTCCTGGACGGTGAACTGGAGCGTGCCGGCGCTGAGCAACCCCAGGCCGGCGCTCCACTCGGATTTGAGCAAGACCCGCGCCAATAGCGCAGCAATCGACAGCACACAGCAGCGATTCCACCGCTTTGGCGTTTTTCTTGCTCTCGTGATGGTTGACATGAACGTGCTTTCAGCTCTCCACAACAGAATCCCTTCGCCCTGGCCAACGGCTTCGTTGCGCACCTACCTGGTCGCGGTGATCCTGTTGGCGACACTGCCGATTACCGGCTTGATGGCTTACTGGATAATCACTGACGTCCAGAGGCAGCAACAGCGCGTGCAACTCGAGTTGCAGCACCGGGCAAATTCACTGGCGCAAATCGTCGACCGCGAGCTCGTCGCCTCGATCGATGCCCTGACCATGCTCGCCAACATGGACTCGATTCAGCGCAATGAAATCGCCGCCTTCGAGCAGGCCTTGCGCAGCGGTCGGCCTCAATTGCGCCCGACCTGGTTCAGCGTTTACCTGCTGGACCGCAACAGCACCTTGCTGTTCGACACCGCGACGACAGCGGTCGGGCGTCGTGGCAAGAATGCCGCGACGCCCTTCTTTACGCCGCCATTCTCCGCAAAATCAACCCTGTCAATTGCCCCCGCCCCATCGCCGCCCGACTCGGTCAAGCGCCTGGCCCAAATATCCAGCCTGGTGGACGGCCGCTCGCCGGAGCGACGCGCCATTGCCATCGAAGTCCCGGTGATGATCGGTGGCAAACCGCGTTACCGCCTTGGCGCGTGGATCGCCGCCTCGGTCTGGCAGGACCTCCTGCAAACCTCCGGGGGGCCGACCGGCGCTGCTGCCAGCGTCCTTGATCGCAAGCACCAGTTGATCGCCCGAACCGAAGTGCCCGAGCAAATTGTCGGCCGCGACTTGCCCGACACCCTGATCAGTGCGATGGGCGCCGCTGCTTCCGGGATCTATCGCACCCCCCGTAACGAACCTGACGCCACCTATGACGCCCGAAAAACCATAACACTGGCTGATTGGGAGGTTAACGTTCGCGCTCCTGCCGGGCCGCTGGACGCCAGGCACAACCAGGCGATCGGTGCCGCACTGGCAACGGGTACAGCGTGCCTGATGCTTGGCGTCCTGCTGGCTCTGCTGATGGCCCGTCGCCTGACCCGCCCACTGCTCCAACTGGCGACCAGGCTACCGGCGCAGCCCGGTGAGCAGATCGCGGTGAGCGAGGTGGCGCAGTTGCGCGACGCGCTGCTCGCGGCCAAAACACTGGAAGAAACCACCCATGCGCGGCTGAAGACCAAGCGCGATCTACTGCAGAGCAAAGCCGACGAGTTCGAAACCCTGTTCGAAAACAGCCCCATCGGCCTGGCATTCGCCCAGGATTCGGCCTGCCGTGAGGTGCTGCACAACGCCGCCATGACGGCGCTGTTCGGCCCACCGCAGGCGTCCGCCGCCAGCTCGGTGCAGGTGCTGCACCGAGGCCAGCGCCTGGAATATAACGACCAGCCGCTGCAACGGGCCGCCGCCTGCGGCGAGCCGACGCAGGGCATGGAACTGGAGCTGCTGGCCGAGGGCCTGGCGCCAAAGTTCGTGCTGGTCAACGCGGTGCCGTTGTCCGACAGCGACGGCCGGCCGCGCGGCGCCCTCAGCGCGGTCGTCGACATCACCGAGCGCAAGCGGGCTGAAGCCCGCCTCGCCAGCGCCGAGAAGAACCTGCGTGAAAGCCAGCGCCTGATCGATCTGGCTGAGGAGGCGGGCCATGTCGGTTTCTTCCACTACGTGTTCGAAGCGGATGCGTTGGTGTGGACGCCTGGACTGTCCAGACTGTTCGGCATGGCGCCGGTGCCGCAGGAAACCCCCCTGGAGTCCTTTCTTGCCCGCATCGTCAGCGTGCATCGCGAACGCATCAAAGAAACGTTGCGCCAAGCCTGCGCCGCGCACCAGGAAATGGAGGCGCTGGAGTTCCGTGTCGTTCTGCCCGGCGGAATGGGGCGCTGGCTGTCCAGCCGCGTGATGGTGAACTACGACGATGACGGCCGGCCGCTGCACATGATCGGCGTCACCCTGGACATCAACGATCAGAAGGACGCCGAGCGTGGCCGCGCGGCACTGGTCCAGCGCGAGCACGCGGCACGCATCGAGGCCGAGGCGGCGAACCGGACCAAGGACGAATTTCTGGCCATGCTCGGCCACGAACTGCGCAACCCGCTGTCGGCCATCGCTGCCGCCATCGAAGTGCTGAACCATGTGGATGCCAACGCCGACACCGCACTCAGCGCGCGTGGCATCATCGCCCGCCAGACGCGCCATCTGGCCCGCCTGATGGACGATCTGCTCGACGTGGCACGCGTCATCTCCGGCAAGATCCTGCTCACGCGCCAGCGCATCAATCTGGCGCCGCTGGTGGAGCGACTGGCGGCGACGATGAAGCTGACCGGCGTCGCCGACCGCCACCAGTTGAGCGTCGAGCTCCACGACGTGTGGGTCGACGCCGATGCCACACGCATCGAACAGGTGGTGAACAATCTGCTGACCAATGCGCTGAAATACACGCCGGCCAGCGGGCGCATCGATGTGCGGGTCGGCGGCGACGGCGACCAGGCGCAGCTCGAGGTACGGGATACCGGCGTCGGCATCCCGCCCGCCCTGCTGCCGAAGATCTTCGATTTGTTCGTCCAGGCCGAGCGTACGCTCGACCGGCGCGCCGGCGGCCTGGGTATCGGGCTGACCCTGGTACGCCGCCTGGTCGAACTGCATGGCGGCTCCGTCAGCGTTGCCAGTTCGGCCGCCGGCAGCGTATTCACGGTGCGCCTGCCGGCGGTCGAGGCGCCGGCAGGCGCACCCGAGCACACGCGGGTTCCCGCCTCGCGCCGTCGCCATGTCGGCGTGATCGAGGACAACGCGGACGCGCTTGACGCCCTGCACAAGATGCTGGAGCTCGACGGGCACTCGGTGTGGTGCGCCAGCGACGGCGTCAGCGGGCTGGCCTCGCTGCTCGAGCGCCGCCCCGAGGTGGCGGTGGTCGACATTGGACTGCCCGGGTTGACCGGCCTCGAAGTCGCCAAACGCAGCCGCGCCGCCGGTTACGCCGGGCGGATGATCGCCCTCTCCGGCTATGGTCAGGACAACGTCGGCGAGCAAGCCTTGGCCGCCGGATTCGATGCCTATCTGGTCAAGCCCATCGACGCCGACCAGTTGCGCCGCATGCTCGCCGACGACTGACCCGACGACCGGTGCGAAATCAATAATTCAATAATTCAATCACGCCGCCCCGTTTCGAATTCCAGACCCGCCTGGGCAGCCGAACTTAAATCGGGTTCACCGGTCAACTTTTACATCGCGGACAGCTGGAGACGCTGGCATGAGTCACGTGTTGATCGTCGAAGACAACGTCGA
>JANNNT010000090.1:0-4599 GCA_031398685.1 Rhodocyclaceae bacterium
CATGGTCACCCCGACGTTCGACGTGGACGAACTGGAAAAACGACTGACTGATCTCAAGGCGGTCGAAGGCTGGCTCAAGATGAACCTGTCGATGCTGCAGATGACCATCCAGGGCCTTGAGATGCAGTGCGCTACGCTCAAAGCCGTGCGTGAAATGAGTCAAATTCGGCCAGACCAGGCGGCCGCATCTCCGCCACCGAAGGCCGAATCGCCAAGCAAACCCGAGGCCAAGGACAACGCGGCAGATACACTGCAGGCGGCAATGTGGCCATGGGCGCTGATGCAACAAATCCAGACGCGAATGCAGGAGGCGTCGGAAAAACAAACAGACCCGCCTAAAGAAGCCGAGAAAACCACGAAAAAACCCGGCAAGAAGATGCCCTGAACGCGATCAGCTTGCTCAACGTTCCAGCCAGGCTGCGTCCATATCGATCAGCTCGCCTTTTTTCAGGGTCTTGTCGAGAAAGTGGCCACGAAACAGCCAGCCGACTGTTCCGTGCTGATTCGACCACGGCGTCTCCCACTCCTCAACGGCCACCGTGATCCGCATTACGGCCACCTCGCGCACCTCGGCATCGCTTTCGACACAAGGCGTGGCGGCTGCAACTCGAACCCAGACGTCGCGCGTGCTGGCCTGTAGCGGCTTGCCGATCAGCGCGCAACGGCGCAC
This sequence comes from Rhodocyclaceae bacterium, assembly GCA_031398685.1. Classification (GTDB taxonomy): domain Bacteria; phylum Pseudomonadota; class Gammaproteobacteria; order Burkholderiales; family Rhodocyclaceae; genus Propionivibrio. The sequence goes on from JANNNT010000090.1 coordinate 671, forward strand.
CAAACGATTCTCCCTGGACATCCCGGCGATCGAACCTCGCAGCCAGCACCTCGGCGCCGTGAGCACCAGGCCGTTCCACCCTCGCGGAAAAGCACTCGATCGCCCGGCTGAGGGTCGGCCGACGCTGAATTGGCCAGAACCAGCGCACATAGAGCATACAGTCCGCACCTCATGGACGTCCGTTCGATGCAATGGTCCGCGGAGCACCAATCGAATTTACGGCAAATACCAAGCCGCAGTTTGATGGCTGGCCAGCATAGCGTGGCAGACATACGACTTCTGCGACAATAGGTGCATGACCAGAAAACATCACCCAGCACCCGAAAAAGAGGCACCGCTTCTGCATGAAGAGAACGGGGAACTGTCACTCCACTTCAACTTTCCGACAATCCAGAGCCGTATGCTCAAGACTGATCCCGAACGGCTGATTTTGGACTACACGCGCACCATGATGGGCTTCCTGCTCTTCAATCCGAAGCCGGAACGCATCGCAATGATTGGCCTTGGTGGTGGATCGCTGGCCAAATACTGTCGTCGCAAGCTGCCCGACAGTCAATTCATCGCCATTGAAGTTTCCCCCGAAGTTATCGGCTTACGCGATCAGTTTGGCATTCCGCAAGACGATGCCTTGTTCAGCATCATCTGTGCTGATGGCGCGGATTTCGTGCGCCGCGAAAGCGAATCACTGGATATCCTGCTCGTCGATGGCTTTGATAGCGGGGGACAACCCGATCAATTGTCCACCGCCGCTTTTTATGATGACTGCCATACGGCCTTGCGACCGGGGGGCGTTCTCGTCGTCAACCTGTGTGCCGACGACACCGGTTACGGCAATTATGTCGGCAGGATCCGCGACTCGTTCGCCGAAAAAATTGTCGTCGTCGAAGCCGATGAGGGCGATAACAAAATCGTTTTTGCCTGCAAGGGCGGACGCTTTCCGCCAACCTTCAACGAACTGACCGAACGCCTGCGCTTGCTCGAACCCGCCCACCCGGTTGAACTCGACAGGACGGCACAATTCATCCTCAGCCAAAGACAGGCACGGAGCAGCGGGCGCGGACGCAGGAAACGCCGGTAATCCTCCCGGCAAGACCATCACTCATGCGCACGGGCTTTCGCCGCACGGTTCATGGCGGTCAGCAACGTTGACAGTTCGGCCGGCTTGAACAGCACCGGCCAGCGCGCAGAGGCCGTCAGCGCGACGCGTTCTGGCGACGTTTCCCCGGTGATCAGAACGGCATTGATCGGCGTTGCCGAACGCTGCTGAATGGCATCGAGCAGCTGGATGCCATTTATCCCGGGAAGGACGAAGTCGGAGATATAGAAATCTGCCCCCACGATTTCGGGTCGCGCCAAAGCCATCTCGGCCGTACCGAAAACCTCGACGCGAATACCCAAAGTCTGGAACGAGAGTTCGATGGATTTCGCCACCATCGGATCATCCTCGACCACCACCACGTTCCATCCGCGCAAGCGGGAAAAACTCTCTTCTTCAGGACGGACGGAAGCGGGTTGCTCGTTTTGCGGCGCCGGTTCGGCACTCGCCGCGCCACCATCGGCCAGCGGCAGAACGATCTCGAAGACCGTTCCCCGGCCTGGCCGGGAATGGAAACTTACTTCACCTTTGAGCAATCTGGCCAGGCGCCTGGCGATCGAAAGGCCGAGACCCAAACCTTTTGTCCTGTCGCGCACCAGGTTGCCGACCTGAAAACACTCTTCAAAGACCCGTTCGCCATACTGGGGAGCAATACCAACACCGGTATCCCACACCTGGAGCACCCCACAACCGCCGCGCTTGCGAACACCGACCAGTACACCTCCGTATTCGGTGTATTTGAATGCGTTGTCGATCAGATTGCGCAACACGCTTAGAAGTAGGCCCGGGTCAGTAAAAAGCACCATTTCCTTGAGCGGATAGAACAGCTTGAAACGCAGGTTTTTTTGCTGAGCCATGGTTGAAAACTCGGCGTCAATGGCCTTGAACAACTCTTCGACGGGTACGTCCGCCTTCTGTGGCCGCACCAGGCCGGCATCCAGTTTTGAGATATCAAGCAACGAATAAAGCAGCTCGCCGAGCGCATGCACCGACAAGGAGAGGAATCGGGAAATGGTTTTCTGCTCCTCGTTCAGATCGGTTCTACCCAAGGCATCGCGAAACAGATTGATGGCCTGGATTGGCTGCCTGAGATCATGGCTCGCTGCGGCCAGAAAGCGCGTTTTGGCAATATTTGCGCTTTCTGCCTGCTGTTTGGCAACAATCAATTCCGCTTCAGCCCACTTGCGCTGGGTGATATCCGTCTGCGCCACGATGTAACCAAACACCTTGCCGTCGACATCCTTCTCGGTTTTAACCTCGCCAATCACATAGGTAATTTGGCCATCAGGACGCACAAAACGGTATTCGCTGACGAACGCTTTCCCCAGCTTGCCTGTGTGCCTCCACGCCGTCTCAATCTTCACGCGGTCATCCGGATGGATAAAATCCTTCCAGCCTCTGGCCATGGATTCTTCCCGACTTCGTCCAGTGAGCGCCCGGTGACGATCATTCACGTAAGTACAGTTCCCCTCGCCATCGAAGTGACTGATACCCACCGGAACCATCTGCGCCAGCTCGCTGAACTGCAACTCGCTTTGCGCCAGCGTATTCAGTATTCCGGCTTCGCGAACCCGCATGCGCCCCAACCGGAAAATCAGCGCGCCGACAAGCCCGAACAACAACAGCGTCGTCATACACACCACCAGCACTTGCGTCTTCCACCCTGCCAGAACGTCATCGCGCCCGACCCCCACCGCAAAATAGAAGGGGTAGTTCTGCATGACCTGAATCCCCATAATGCGTGGAATGTTTTCAGGGTACGCGGCATAGTGCAGCGTCAAGGACTTTACGCCGGTCGCCAAACCCAATACGACCGGATGATCTGCAGCCAGCGGTTTGTTCGTTTGTCCCGGCATATCCGGCAAACGAACAACCTGGGCATGGTTGTCGCTGCGGCGCAAGGCCACCACCCCGTTAGTCCCAAGCTCGAGCGCCCTGAATTGCTTTTTGTAATACTCAAGTTCGAGCAGACCATGGACAATACCCATGAATTTTCCGCTCTCGTCGCGCAACGCCCTGACAATAACCAGCACCTCTCGGCCTGTACTGCGACCGGTAACCACAGCGGAAACGATTACACCAGCCGTCGGATCATCACGCAGCTGGCGGAAATAGTCCCGATCTGCAATGTTGGTGCGCAAGGTATGCGCGCTATCCGAGGCATAAAGCATGTCGCCATTGACATCATGCACACAGTAACCGGCCATTTCATCGACATTGAACAGACGGTTGTCGAGCGCCGCATTCACCGACCGTTCATAGAAAGGGACAGCCTTCTGATTCAGTGCCACCAACGGGATTTCAATAGACAGCGCTTTCAGGTCGGCATCGGTACGACGCAGCGTCGCATCCAGCCGTGTTTCGAAGATCGAGGCAAGATTGCGCGAACTGATTTCGGCTGACCTGACCTGTTCCCGGTAACTCAGCCAGAGCTGGTAGGCCAGCAGCGACAGCAAGACAGACAGCGCCACAATCATCAGGCTGCTCGGCAGCCTGCTGCGCATCTCCTTGATCCGTGCCCGATCATTCATGAAGCCGCCATAACCCGCCCGAGATGGCAAAGATCCTGATTTTCTTGCCAGAGGCTGCGTTCCGGACTGGATAAAACATAGTCGCGGCTTTGCTCCGGCGTTTGCTCGTGGAAGGTTTCGATCAGCCGGCGCAGATGGCTCAGATGAGGCAGCATCGTCCCGAAGAAAAGCACCTGCTCCCCGCGCTGGATGAACAAGGTCGGAAAGTTCTCGATGTCCAGATCACCCAGATCGTCTGCGCGCTCTTCAATATCCAGCCAGCGGAACCGGGTATCCGGAAACTGCGCCGCCAGCGCATTAAA
>JANNNT010000093.1:0-3300 GCA_031398685.1 Rhodocyclaceae bacterium
GTTCGGCTATTTCTAGTCGGCTACCAAAGAAAGTACCTTGTCACCATGCTGGTCGGTAACCGTGCTTTCCGTCTTCAAAAGTTCATTCCAGCGACGGAATGCTGCGATAAAGACGATGGTCATCAGTACCATGAGCAGGACGGACATGCCTGCCAGCAGATAAAGCCCTTTTGGAAGGAAGTTGCCGGTGACGTTCAGATAACCCGCCCACATGACTATCGGCAGCACGAGAAGTGCAGGGCCAGCCGTTACCCAAGCGTATTTGGCCTTGCCTAGCCGGATCAGCATGGTGGTACCAACAATCAGGGCACAAGTTGCCAAGAGCTGGTTGGCCATGCCAAAGAGTGGCCAGATGGTGGAGATATCACCGGTGTAAACCAGGTAACCCCAGGCCGAGGTGAACATGGCACTGGTCAGGATGATGCCCGGAGTCCAGGAGTTGTCAGCAAACGGCTTGTACACCTTGCCCAGCATTTCTTGCAGCAGATAGCGGCCAACCCGGGTGCCGGCATCAACAGCGGTCAGGATAAACACCGCTTCGAACATGATGGCAAAGTGATACCAGTAAGCCATCATTCCTTTCATGAACGGCACTGCAGAGAAGATATAAGCCATACCTACTGCCAGGGAAACCGCACCACCTGGGCGTCCCTGAATCTGTTCGCCGACCTGGGATGCCAACTCGGGCAAGTTGACCGTCGCCAGGCCGAGTTTTGCAAACGCGGCAGGAGCCGCATTGATGGCGAAATAATCGGCCGGCACCAGAACACAGGCGGCGATCAGCGCCATCATGGCGACAAAACCTTCGGTCAGCATGGCGCCGTAGCCGACAAAGAGAATGTCTTTCTCGTTGGCGATCATCTTGGGTGTCGTGCCGGAACCGATGATGGCATGGAAGCCGGAGAGGGCGCCACAGGCGATCGTGATAAACAGGAACGGGAAGGCAGCGCCCGGAATGATTGGTCCACCGCCGAAGAAGTAAGGCGTAATGGCCGGCATATGCAGTTCGGGATGGACAAATACAATGCCCAGAGCCAGTGCGGCAATGGTGCCGATCTTTAGATAGGTGGAGAGATAATCACGCGGCACCAGCAGGAACCAGACCGGCAGTACCGACGCGGCAAAGCCATAGGCCGGAATGATCAGCGCCAGTTCCTTTTTGCTGAAGGTGAACATTTGCGCCAGGACGGGATCTGCGGCAACTAGCGGACCGACATAAATGGATATTATCAGCAGAACAACGCCGATGATGCTACCGCCCCGGACGTCACCAGGACGGATCTTCTGCATATAAACGCCCATGATCATGGCGATCGGGAGTGTGGCAAATACCGTGAACGTACCCCAGGGGCTGTTGAACATGGCGTTGACAACGGCGATGGAGAGTCCGGCCAGGGTCAGGATCAGAATGAACAGGATGGAAATCGAGGCCACTTTTCCGGCAGATTTTCCGATCTCGGTTTCGGCAATAACTGACAGGCTCTTGCCCTTGTGGCGTACTGAGGCAAAGAGAACGACCATGTCGTGGACGCCACCGGCCAGCACGCAGCCAACAAGAATCCAGAGCGCGCCGGGCATATAACCGAACTGGGCCGCCAATACCGGTCCGAGCAATGGCCCGGCAGCGGCGATAGCCGCAAAATGGTGGCCAAACAGCACATATTTGTTGGTCTTCAAATAGTCGTGACCATCTTCCATGGTCACGGCCGGCGTTTCCCGATCTGCGCGCAGATTCATGACCTTTTGGGCCAGGAACAAGCCGTAGAACCGGTAGGCAATTGCGAATACGCATGCCGTGGCAAAAATTAGTGTTAACGAGTTCATCTATTTCCCCTTTGTTGGTTTACAACCCCAAATTGAACCAAGCACTTACAGGAGCGTTTAGCTGAGGGTATGACTGCTCCGGCGCAAGTGCAGACGGGAATTTATCTTTTTGGTCGCGGCCTGACTTGACTATCTGTTGAGCGGTTGCCGGACGGATTAAACGGTATCCAGAGAAGTTGAGCGGAGCCGAAACACTTCAGGTAATGAGCAGCTTGTCTTTGATTTCACGCAGATGTCGACGACTGACGGGAACTCGTTTGCCCGTATGGGTGACTATTTCGGCCGCGCCATTCTCCAGCAACTCGATCTCGGCGATCTGGTTGAGGTTGACGATGTATTGCCGATGGCAGCGGATTAGCGCGGTGCGCTCCTGCAGTATTTTCAGCGTCAGTTCGGTCACTCCCTGTCGGTTGCAGCCGATGACCTGCACTCCGGATATCTCGGTATGTACGAATTCAACTTCTTGCAGAGCAATCAGAAAAATACGGTTGCGCGCAATGCAGGGAATATGATGCAAGGTGCTGTCTGCGCCGGGAAAGGCCTTGGCTGAAGGGCGCGCCCCTGAGCGCAGCCAGGCCAATGTTCTGGCAAGGCGTAGCGGATCAATGGGTTTCAGGAGATAGTCTGCGGCGTGTTCCTCAAACGCTTTCAAGGCGTGCTCGTCGTAGGCGGTGACAAACACGATATGCGGCAGGGCGGAGGCTTCGATCATGCCGACCATTTCCAGCCCGCTCACACGCGGCATCTGGATATCGAGAAATACCACATCCGGCCTTAAACGGTGAATCGCTGAAAGCCCTTCGATGGCGTTTGAGCATTCACCGACCACCTCCACGTCGCGCGCTTCGGCCAGAAGTGCTCTCAACTCCTCGCGCGACGGGGCTTCATCATCGATGATCAGCGCGGTCAGCATGGGGCAAGCTCTTCTTCGACCGGCAAACGGATGGCTACTCGTGTCCAGCACTCGGGTTCGCACGTCACGTCGATTCCGTAAGCGGCGCCGTAGCGAATCTTGATGCGCCGATCGACCAGATTCATGCCCAACCCATCGCCACCGGGCTCGGGTCGATACAAACCGGCACTATCTTCGACAACAATAGTGAGTAAGCCATCCAGTCGATGTGCGCTGATCCTTATTTTTCCCGGTTCAATCAACTGGGAAATCCCGTATTTAATGGCGTTTTCGACAATCGGCTGCAAGGAAAAGGCGGGGAGACGCAGATGCAGCAAATCGTCTGAAACAGAGAACTCGACATCAAGCCGGCCGGAAAAACGCGCCAGTTCAATGCGCAGATAGGCATCGACGTGTTCGATTTCATCCTTGAGCGAGGCCTCATTGCTGACCCGCTTGAGGCTCTTGCGGAAGAAGGTCGAAAGGTATTGCACAAGCTGTCGTGCCGCTTCCGGATCGCGTCGAATGACCGCCGCCAGGGTGTTCAAGGCATTGAACAGAAAATGCGGGTTGATCTGCGCCTG
>JANNNT010000132.1:0-2805 GCA_031398685.1 Rhodocyclaceae bacterium
GAGCGAGGTGAAGCTGGCCGCCGGGCCGCCCTGGGTGAGATGGAGGTCGGGGGGTTCGGCCGAGGTGGAGTGCTTCGGATCGCCGATGGCGTAACTGCTGATAATTTCCCGGCGCGCATAGGCCACGCTTTCTTGCGCCTCCAGCCCCTTGGGCAGAGCCATCTCCACCCGGATGCCGGCCACTTCCCGCTGCGGGCTTCGTCCCTTGGCCACCGAATAGAAGTAGTCCTTGCTCATGAAATAGCGTTCCCAAAGTTTGCTGAAGATTTCGTCGATGTACTTTTGGTAAAAGCCACGAAAGGTTTCGTGGCCGCCATTGATGGCAACAGCGGCGACCGGGCGGACGGTGGAGTACTTTTCCGGCTTTTTGGGAACGACATCGTCGTCGGCGTTCGGCTTGGCTAGGCCGAGGGTCCACAGCAATTGCCATTCAGTCGGGTAATCCCGTCGTTGCAGCGGATTAAGCCATTGCAGGCCGACGACCTGGGCGGCGAAGGCGTGACGGGCGGCTTCCGCCGCCTTGGCGGACTCGGCGTCCTGTTGCTGGCGGGTTTGCTCGGCGGCAGCGAGTTGTACTTTCTGTTGCGTCTCGCGCTGGGCGTCGTAAGCGTAGGCGCTGCCCACACTGAGCGCGCCGAAGGCGAGGATCGTGGGCCATTTGAGCCAGTTCATCCAGAGTTCTCCAAAGGTCAGGGTAGGCAAGGGGGAAGCTGCCCGTCGACGCGCAGCCAGAGAATGTACGCCGTGGCGGCGAGCACCCAGAGCACCGCTTTCACCAACAGTTCAAAGGAGTTCGGGAAAATTCCGGATTTCATTTGAGGAAAGTTTCTCCACCTTCTTTCCTGCAAACGGCGGCGGTAGACTAGTCTCGCATTCTCGCCCGCATCCCATTCTTCCACTTCTCGTAGCTTTGTTGGATATCCTCGTCCTGCTGGGGTGACGGCCAGTCAGGATGGCTTTCCTTGGTTTTCCAGTACCACTCGAAAAATTCCTTGGGATCCTTCCCGAAATCTGTCCGAGGAGGAAGGTCCAGCGCTTTGCAACTCATCACCAATGGATGGGTGGCCTGTGGGAGTTTCAAGTCCTCAAGGCGTTCAACTTCGCGGACATGGTGTTTGATCTCATCCGGGATGCCCTTGTCCAACCGCATCCCGCCGAAGCTGAATCCACTAAATTCATAATTCTTTGGCTTGATGACGCGAAACATTCCAATTTCGCCGAGAAGCTTGGAGATTGGGGCTTCCACGACCACCAACGTGGAGACCTCGAAATCACTATCGCTAAAGCGGCGGTCGGTTTTTCGCTCAGGATTGTCGGGATAGCGACCGGCGGAGTCAACCGTATGGCGACCGTTAACGGCATACTCTTCCTGCCGTTTGCCGTTTCGGTAGTAGATGCGCTTGCCCCAGATCACGTAGCCCTTGCCGTTGCCTTCTCGGTCGGGAGTGGCGTAAAGCCCTACGCGAATCATCTTTTTGTGAACGGAAACAAACGCTACATCGCCTGGAAAATTTCGGCTATCGACCCGGAATGTGCGCCCGCCGTCTGTTGAGAACACCAAACCATGGTAGCCCTTCTTACCAGCCACGATGATCTCCGAATCGTCACTTTCAATAACCCATTGGTCTGGAACGCTGAGAAACCCGACATAGCCTTCAAACCCTTTGCTCTTGTCAATGAACCGGATCTTGCCGAAGCATTCTCGTCTCGTTGTTTCAATTTCAAACCAACGGCTTTCGGACAACGAACGAAATTCTTGCCTCGGGCTCAAGACTGCAAATTCTCCAGTAAAGGCTTCTTCCCGCTCGATATCTACAGGAGAAGAAAAGGTCGAGCATGCGCCAAGGATGAAAGGCGCCGCGAGCAACCAAAAACCCCGGAGACAGCGGAAGAGAATTGCGGATACGGGGAATAAACCTTGGAATCGGCTCATGGTCATCGGGCTACTCAATTTATTTCTGGGGTTACTCAATCCGACCACCCCTGCATGCGATTGGCTTCGGCGTCATGGCGCCGGCTCCACCACGGCAGGTAGGCATTGCCTTCGCCACGGGCGCGAAACCAAGTTTTCTTGGGGTCGAAGGGCGTCGGATGCGCCGGCGGGCGAATGAGCACGGCGGTGACGGCGCGATCGTCGGCCTTGGCTTCGCCGGCAACGGTCTCGCGCGTGCCGGCGACGACCACCGGTACGTTCCGGTGATGCGCATAGGCAATGCCGAGCACGAGGTTGGTCAGCACCGTGCCGGTGCCCAGTTCGCCGAGCACAGCGGGCGTATTGAAGCTTTGCGCCAGGAATTCGAAGTCCGGAAGCGTGGCCGTCACGCCGCCGGCCAGATCGCCGATGCGCTTGCCGGCGGCATTATCGCCCTGGCCGGCATCGTGGATCAGGTAGCCGATGGCTTCGGGAGCCAGCGTGCCGCGACTGGCGGCATCGCCGAGTGCCGCCTGCCAGGCCGTGGCGGCACCGCCCTGAGCGAGCGGCACCCGGCTGGCCCTGTGAATCCAGGCCAGCGGCTCGCGGCCGGTTTTGTAGTCCGGATGGGCGAGCACCAGTAGGGCGCCGGTCTCGTTCATCTGCTCGTCCTTGGGGAAGGACGGCGCATCGAAGGCCAGCACCCAGACCGTCTTGTCCGGGTGGGCTTCGAGGAAGTCGAGCGCCGCCGCGAGCGAGGTGAAGCTGGCCGCCGGGCCGCCCTGGGTGAGATGGAGGTCGGGGGGTTCGGCCGAGGTGGAGTGCTTCGGATCGCCGATGGCGTAACTGCTGATAATTTCCCGGCGCGCATAGGCCACGCTTTCTTGCGCCTC
>JANNNT010000224.1:0-9216 GCA_031398685.1 Rhodocyclaceae bacterium
ATGTCCTTGATCTCGGCCTTGTCGAAAAACGACTGACCGCCGGAGAGCCGGTAGGGCACCTTTTGGTCGCGCAAGTGCTGCTCCAGCGCCCGCGCCTGGAAGTTGCCGCGGTAGAGCACGGCGTAATCGCGGAATTCGCCGCGGTGCTCGAACTTGTGCGCCTGCAGCTTCATCACCACCGACTCGGCTTCCTTCTCGTTGTCCTTGCACACGGTGACGGTGATCGGGTCGCCGTGGCCGAGGTCGGACCACAACTTCTTGTCGAACAGCTTTTCGTTGTGCGAAATCAACGCGTTGGCGGCCTTCAGGATGCGCACCGTCGAGCGATAGTTCTGCTCGAGCTTGATCAGCTTGAGGTTCGGGTAGTCGCGCGGCAGGCCGCGCAGATTCTCGACATCGGCACCGCGCCAGCCGTAGATCGCCTGGTCGTCGTCGCCCACGGCGGTGAACGCGGCGCGCGGCCCGGCCAGTTGCTTGAGCAGCGTGTATTGGCAGGTATTGGTGTCCTGGTATTCATCGACCAGCAGGTAGCGCAGGCGATTCTGCCACTTGTTGAGTACTTCCGGATGCTTCTCGAACAACTCGACCGGCAGCGAGATAAGATCGTCGAAATCGACCGCCTGATACGCTTTGAGCGTTGCCGAATAGCTGGCGTAGGCGTGTGCCGCCAGTTTCTCGGTTTCATCCTGCGCGTTTTTCAGCGCGAAGTCGGGCGAGGTCAACGCGTTTTTCCAGCTGGAGATCACGCTTTGCAGCTTGCGGATAGTCGCCTTATCGACGCTGCCGGCCAGTTCGGAGACGATGCCGAAGCAGTCGGTCGAATCGAAGATCGAAAACTTCGGCTTATAGCCCAGCGCCTTGGCCTCCTCGCGCAGGATACGCACGCCGAGCGAGTGGAAGGTCGAGATGGTCAGTCCCTTGGACGGCTTGTCCTTGAGCAGCGTGCCGACACGTTCCTGCATTTCCTTCGCCGCCTTGTTGGTGAAGGTGATGGCGGCGATGTTGGCCGGATTGAAGCCGCATTCCTCGATCAGGTAGGCGATTTTCTGCGTGATCACGCGCGTCTTGCCCGAACCGGCGCCAGCGAGAACCAGCAGGGGACCGTCAAGGTAGCGAATGGCTTCGCGTTGGGGAGGGTTCAGTAGGGAGGACATTGGAAGAACCAGAAACAATCACCACGGCGGGCACGGGGAACACGGCAAAAAACAAGAGAAAACGCGATTCGCTGTGCCCGCCGTGTCACCGTGGCTAATTAGAAATATTGGAAAGCGAGCATCGCTGCCAGAAGAACGACGATCAAGCCAAGCAGCCGGTTTTGCTGGCGTTGGGCGGCGGCCAGTTGGCTCAGCAAGGGCGCCAGTTCAGGCGGCTTACGGCTCAGCACCTGATGCACCAGACGCGGCAGTTGCGGCAGGGTACGCGTCCAATTCGGCGCTTCCTGCTTCAGGCCCCGGTCCAGTGCGCGCCAGCCAAGCTGGTCTTTCATCCAGCGTTCGAGGAAGGGCTTGGCGGTGGTCCACAGATCGAGCTTGGGATCGAGCTGACGCCCCAGGCCTTCGATATTGAGCAGAGTTTTTTGCAGCATCACCAACTGCGGCTGGATCTCGACGTTGAAGCGGCGTGAGGTCTGGAACAGGCGCAGCAGCACGCGGCCAAAGGAAATTTCGCTTATCGGCCGGTCGAAAATCGGCTCGCAGACGGCACGAATTGCGGCTTCGAACTCGTCGACGCGCGTATCGGCGGGCGCCCAGCCGGCCTCGACGTGCGCCATGGCCACGCGCTTGTAGTCGCGCTGGAAGAAGGCGAGGAAATTCTGCGCCAGATAGTCTTTGTCACCGTCGGTCAGTGTGCCGACGATGCCGAAGTCGAGCGCGACATATTTGCCGTGATGCACGGCGTCGGTGGCGACAAAAATATTGCCCGGGTGCATGTCGGCGTGGAAGAAGCCATCGCGGAACACCTGCGTGAAAAAGATTTCAACGCCGGCACGCGAAAGTACTGACAGGTCGATACCGGCAGCGACCAGCGCTTCGTTCTGGCTGATCGGGATGCCGCGCATGCGCTCCATCACCATCACCGTCGTCGTGCACTGATCCCAGTAAACGCCGGGCACCAGCAGCAGCTTGGAGTCGGCGAAATTGCGCCGGAGTTGCGAACAGTTGCTCGCCTCGCGCATCAGATCGAGTTCGTCGTAGAGGTACTTGGCGAACTCGGCAACAACTTCGCGCGGTTTCAGACGCTTGCCGTCAGACCAGATTTTTTCCAGCAAACCGGCCATGGTGTCGAGCAGGGCCAGATCGTGGTCAATAACACCGTGCATGTTCGGGCGCAGGATCTTGACCGCCACTTCATGGCCGCCGTCTTCGGGGCGCAGTTTCGCAAAGTGCACCTGGGCGACCGAGGCACTGGCGACCGGAACCGGGTCGAACTCGGCAAATACCGCGCTGGCCGGGCGGCCATAGGCTTCTTCAATCTGTTTCAGCGCCAGCTCGGGTGAAAACGGCGGGACGCGGTCCTGCAATTTGGCCAGTTCGTCGGCGATGTCCAGAGGCAGCAGGTCGCGCCGCGTCGACAACATCTGCCCGAACTTGACAAAAATCGGCCCCAGCGCCTCCAGCGCCAGGCGCAGACGAACCGCACGCGGGGAGTCGAAGCGCCGCCAGAAATGGAAAAGACGCGAAAGCGCCGCCAGACGGCCGCTTGGCTCGTGTTCGAGAATGATCTCGTCGATGCCGAAACGGCTGACAACGCTGAGAATTTTGGCGAGGCGGAAAAGACGCATGGAATGACGGACGGGAAAGGGCAAAAAGCAAAAGCGAGAGTTTATCCCGAATCGCGGGGTTCGCCGCGCTCAAATGCCCGGCGGGCTGTTTTTGCAATGCGCCGATGGCGCCGCAAACGGAGAGCCGGAATTAGTGTACGTAGAGGCAGGCGGCGATTCCGGTGGCGATACCGTCGGCCATCCGTGCCTGGTGCAACGGATCGCGCAACGCCAGTTCCTCGGCGCGGTGCTTGATCACCCCGGCCTCGAACAACACGGCCGGCAGCGACGTTCGGTAAAGCACAATCAGGTTATCGTAAAAATGCACCGCGTTATCGGCGTCGGCGTAGGGGCGGGAACGGCCGGGAAGCGAATCGGCATGGTGTGTGGCTCCGACAAAACCCAGGCGGCGCAAGCGCGCACCGATGGCGGAGGCGCAGCGCAGGCTGGTGGCCAGATGCGGATTGTCGTGCGAAACAAAAAGCGAAAAACCGGCGTGGCGGTCGCTGTAGGTCTGCGTTGAGCCATTCCAGTCCCATTCTTCGAGCAACTCGGCCTGCACCGAGTCATGATGGATGGCGATGAAGAAGTCGGTCCCGGCCGCCTGTTGCGGACGCGCCTCCAGGCGGTCGATCAAGCCATCGAAGTTGATTGGGCGGACGCCCAGACCGCGCTCGGAAAGGGCTGCAGAGACTCCGGTCGCCAGCACCCGGTTGAAATCGAATTCCTTTCCACCGCGAGCGCTGACGGCTCCCGAAGCCGCCAGCGTATGGCCGACATCGACGGCCACTTCGGTCGCGTGCGCAATAGGTGTGACAAAGCACAGGACCATCAGGGCAGCGGATTTCAACATGAAAAATACGGGTCAATCGCCTATCGCGCAGAAAATCCGACCAAAGGAAGTGCAGAGCTGCGCTCCTACAAAGTACTACATCGGTCGTGGGAGCCCAGTTTCGCTGGGCGATTACAGCTGTGGAACAGCAAATTGGATAACCGAATCAAAAATCCTTCTCGGCTTCCCAGAGAATGAAACCGTTTTCCTTCTGCGTCCACTCCATCAGATGGATCAGCGGTGCGGCACGCTGACTGGCGTGGACGCCGACATGCTCGGACTGGCGATCATCGTCGGCCTTATCTTCATCTTGGTCGTCATCAACGCCGTCTTCCGGCGCCTTGCGCTCGGCCTCAAGCAAGGCGCCTTTCCCCTCTTCGACGGCGCGGTGCAAGCTGGCGATGGCCTCCGGCAACTGCTCCTTGGTGAACACACCGCGCGCCGTGCATTCCTTGCCGATGATCTCGAACAGCTGTCGCGCATGCTCTGCGAACATGATCATTTCGCCGGAAGTGCTTGAGGTTAGTTTGACCAGCATGATTTTCTCCTCACGGTAGGTTTTCGTCGTATCCGGTCTGGACCGCCCATCCCAGTCGATCTGCACAGCGCCTGGCCGGCAGAACGACCTAATTCATTCTACACCGGCACAGATCGCCTTGCCGTCAGCGCCGCTGGTAATGTCTACTAATCAATAAGTAATTTGGTAGACTTTGACAGATCACGGCGCTACACTAATTTCTACCAAGTTAACTACAGATTAGTACACTTATGCACATTCCGCTCAGTCCGCCGGACGTCGCGACCATCATGGCCGGCCTTGCGCCGGAACAATTGCTGGCGCTCTTCGGGCAGGGCGGCGCGCCGTCGCCGCTGATCAATGGCGCTTACCTGCACTGGGACGAATTGCGCCACCGCGTACCCCCGGACGGCCTGACCCACGAGCAATGGTGGGTACGCATCAAGCTGGCGCGCCTGAGCCAGTACAAACAGCTGCCGCTGTTCGGGAAGGCCGGCCAGCCCTTCGTCATCAGCGTTCCCGAGAATGCCCAGATCGAGTTGCACCACATCGACCGCGACGCCGCCGGACAGATCGCCGCCGCCGGCCCGATGCACGGCGAGCACCGCGATCGTTACCTGATCCACTCGTTGATTGAAGAGGCCATCACCTCCAGTCAGCTGGAGGGCGCGTCGACCACCCGCCGCGTGGCCGAGCAAATGCTGCGCGAAGGGCGCAAGCCGCGCGACAACAGCGAGAAAATGATCTTCAACAATTTCCGCGCCATGGCGCTGATTCGTGACATCCGCGAGGAAGCGATCAGCCCCGGACGGATTCTCGAAATCCACCGCATCGTCACCGAGGGAACGCTGGAGAATCCGGCGGAGGCCGGTCGTTTTCGCCAGGATGACGAAATTTCCGTGCGCGACCGGCAGGACAACAGCCTGCTGCACCAGCCGCCGCGCTGGCAGGAACTTCCCGAGCGCCTGGAGCGCCTGTGCGCCTTCGCCAACCAGCCGGAAAGCTCCGCGCCCTATGTCCATCCAGTGCTCCGGGCCATCCTCCTGCACTTCATGATGGGCTACGACCACCCGTTCGCCGACGGCAACGGGCGAACGGCGCGCGCGCTTTTCTACTGGGCCATGGCGCGCAGCGGTTACTGGCTGATCGAGTTTGTCTCGCTCTCCCACTTTCTGCGCCAGGCCCCCAACCAGTACGTTCGCGCCTACCTGCACAGCGAAACCGACGACAACGACACCACCTACTTCGCGCTCCACCAGCTGGCCACGCTGCGCAAGGCGATTACCGCGTTACATGATTACCTGAACCGAAAAACCACCGAACGAACCCAGACCGAGCGCCTGATGGCCCAGTCCGGCGAGCTGCGTTCGCGCTTGAATCATCGTCAGATCACCCTGCTCACGCACGCCCTGCGCCACCCCGGCGAGGAATACCGCATCGACAGCCATCAACGTACGCACGGTGTGGTTTACCAGACCGCCCGGAGCGACCTGCTCGGCCTGGAATCACTCAAGCTGCTGATCAAGGCCAAGGCCGGAAACGCCTTTCTGTTCATCGCCCCGGCGGATCTGCGGGAAAAAATCGAGCACTTGGCCGCTTGAATGGCTTCAAGTAATGACTGAGCCAAGAGTCAATAGCGTTCAAAAAACTCGGGAATCATGGCCATGGCCAGGGGTTTGATTTCGGCCACATGGCCCTGGGGAATCGACCGGTAGGGCCAGCGCAGAGCGTCCCCCACATCGGCCCACCCGCCAAGCAGCGCCATGAAGCGGTCACAGGCGTGGTTCGGGTAATGCTGCTCGGTGATGAACGGGCTGATCAGTTGGCTCATGAACTGGTTGATCCGGACTTCCAGTTCCAGGGCGCTCGGCAGATCCGTTTGCACCAGTTCAAACCATTTTTGCGCGGCGAACGGGTTCAGACAGGCCATGTTTGAATACGCGCCGTGCGCACCGCGCTTTATGCCGCTTGCCAGCCGGTGCCCGGGAACGAATATTGAAAGCCCCGGGCTGTTTTCCCGTAGGCGGGCGTACCAGTCCTCGTCTCCATTCTGGTCAAACACTTTCAAACCGACCAATGCAGGAACCGCTTTCTTCAGGACACCCCACTCTTCCGGCGGCAATTGTTTTTTGGCATGCGGCGGGTTGTAAAGAACCAGACTGATTCCCTTGGCTTCTTCTTCCATTTTCTGCAGAAAGGAAATGGCTTCATCCAGGGTGACCGGAAACCAGTCGGGCAGAATCAACTGAACCGCTCCCGGTTTGAGGTGGCGGATTCGGCGCAAGCGTTCCAGCGAAGTTTGCGCACTGGTATGGCTGACCCCAAGCTGAAAGGGAACGCCTGTTTGTTCACACTTTTCAGCCAGCAGTTCGCTGACCCGATCGAACTCGTCTTCGCTCTGGGCATAGAATTCACCGGCCGTCCCGTTGGAATAAATGCCGTTGGGGCGGGACGCAATCAGGATGTCGATTTCATCCGCCAGCCGCGAATAATCAATGGTGCCTTGTTGGTCGGTGGCCAGTAACAGGGTTGCCCAGTTGCCGAAGATTTGCGGGTTGGTCAGTGTTTGCATAAACCTCAATCATCCTTTCGGGGTATCGGTCCGTGTTTGTAACGTGCCGCTAAACAACAGGCAAGCCACGCCATGCTGCGCACCAAGCACTTCGAGCGCGGGCAGCTGCTGGCTGCACTGCGCCATGACCTTGGGGCAGCGCGTGTGGAAGACGCAGCCGCTGGGCGGATTGAGCGGACTCGGGATCTCGCCGCGCAGCGGTTCTTCGTCGTCCAGGCTGGTGTCGGGGTCGATGATCGGCGAACTCTTCCACAGCGCCTGGGTGTAGGGATGCTGGCCGCCGGCGGCGATGGCTTCGCGCGGGGCATATTCCATCAGCCGGCCGAGGTAGAGCACCAGCACCCGGTCGCACAGCGCTTCGATCATCGGCAAGTCGTGCGAGATGAAGATGATCGACAGCCCGAACTGGTGCTGCAAATCCAGCAGCAGGTTCACAATCTGCGCCTTGACCGACGCATCGAGTGCGGCTACCGCCTCGTCGGCGATCAGCACCTTGGGCTTGAGCGCCAGGGCGCGGGCGATGACGACGCGCTGCTTCTGTCCGCCCGACAGCTCGTGCGGATAGCGCTGTAGTACGGTTTGTGGCAGACCGACCACGCCGAGCAGGCGCTCGATTTCGCTGCGCTGCTCGGCGGCCGTGCCGCGGCGGTGCAGTACGAAGGGCTCGCGCAGGCTTTGCTCGATGGTCAGGCGCGGGTTGAGGCTCGAGTTCGGGTCCTGGAAAACCATTTGCAGGTCGCCGCGCAACTGTTTCAGCTCGGCGCCCTGATGGTCCTGCAGCGGCTTGCCCTGGTAGAGGATGGCACCGCCGCTTGGCTGCAGCAACTGCATCGCCAGCCTGGCCAGCGTCGACTTGCCGCTGCCCGATTCGCCGACAATGCCCAGCACCTCGCCGCGCTGCAGCTCGAAACTCACGTCCTGCACCGCGCGCAGCAACTGCGACTTCCCGAACAGGCCGACCTTGGTCGGGAAGTCGCAGCCGACGTGGTCAAAGCGGAGGATAGGGTCGATCATCGTTAAAACCTCAGTTCAAACCACGAAGAACACGAAGAAAAGCTAAGAAAAATATCGGTTTCGCTTCTCACCCATCGGGTGAAACCTTGTTTCAACTCAAGCTCTTGTTTCTCTTCGTGTTCTCCGTGTTCTTCGTGGTTATCTGTTTTTTCCAGGTTCATTGAGTCAAGGTCCGGTCGGCATAGTGGCAGCGCACCCGTTGGCCGTTGGCGAACTCATTCAGCACAGGCCGCGTGCCGCGGCACAGATCGGTGGTCAGCGGGCAGCGGTTGGCGAAGCGGCAACCGATGTGTTCGCCATAGACCGTTTCCACCTGGCCGGCGATGCCGACCAGCCGCCCCGGTTTTTTGGGATTCGGCACCGAGGCCAGCAGGCCCTGGGTGTACGGATGGCGCGCTTGCCTGAACAAGGTGCGCTTCTCGGCGGTCTCGACCAATTGGCCGCCGTACATCACGGCCACGCGATCGGCCACTTGCGAGACCACGCCCATGTCGTGAGTGATGAACAGCACGCCCATGCCGGCCTCGCGTTGCAGTTTGCGAATCAGCCGCAGGATCTGTGCCTGTATCGTCACGTCGAGCGCGGTGGTCGGCTCGTCGGCGATCAGCACTTGCGGCTTGCAGGCCAGGGCGATGGCGATCATCACGCGCTGGCGCATGCCGCCCGACATCTGATGCGGGTACTGTCGGGCGCGTACTTCGGGGGCAGCGATGCCGACCATCGTCAGCAGTTCAAGCGCGCGCTGGCGCGCCTCGCCGGCAGCGCACAGGCCGTGCGTGAGCATCGCCTCGGCGATCTGGTCGCCGATCCGGTTCAGCGGGTTCAGGGAAGTCATCGGCTCCTGGAAAATCATGCCGAGCTGTCGGCCGCGCACCTGTTCCATGGCGCTGTTCGACAGCGCCAGCAGGTCTGCTTGCCGGCCGTCATGGCCGGTCAGCAGCGCCTCGCCGTGAACGCTCGCCTGGCTGGCGAGCAAGCGCATCAGCGAAAACGCGGTCACTGACTTGCCGCAACCCGATTCGCCGACGATCGCCAGCGTCTCGCCGCGAGCGAGCGAGAAGCTCAAGTCATTGACCGCGATAACCACCCCGTTCGGGGTCGGAAACGAGGTGCTCAGGTTTCTGACGTCGAGGATCAGTTCGGGGCTGGGCATGGTCGAAGCCGTGTTGGCACGGGACGGATCACAGCAAGCCGATTTCCACAAGGATCTGGCGTACCTTGGCGACCGCGGCGTCGGGCAGCAGACGGTTCGGCCGCCCCATGTGGCGATGCTCGATCAGCCCCATCAGCTGCATCGCGGTCTTGAAGCCGCCGACGCCCGAAGCGCCCATGCTGGTGTGCGGCAGTCCCTGGAAAGCGATCTGGAACAGCGCGACCAGACGCTCCTGTTCCTGACGCGCGGCCACCCAGTCGCCGCGCCGGGCGGCCCCCGACGGTGAAGCGCTTCCAAGTGAACGCGAACGGGCCCGTCGCCTCGACCGTGTGGCTGCTGCCCCAGATGCCGATGAGCAGATACATCG
>JANNNT010000236.1:0-3170 GCA_031398685.1 Rhodocyclaceae bacterium
GCCATGGTGCCGCTTCGAGTATTCGATAGCGTTGAAGCCGATTTTTTCCATCAGGGACACCACCAGTGCGTCGCCGATTACGGTCATGACCGTGGTCGAGGTCGTCGGGGTCAGGCCGAGCGAGCACACTTCGGGCGGGGCGCCGGTCGAGATGGTGCAGTGCGCCTTCTGTGCCAGCGGGCTGTCGGGCTGGCTGGTGATCACGATGACCGGGATGTCCGGATAGAGATTGTTCTTGAGCTCGATCAGCTCGACGATCTCGCGCGTTTTTCCTGAGTTTGAAATAACCAGCAGTGCGTCATTGACCTGAAGAATGCCGAGATCGCCGTGCTGTGCTTCGCTCGGGTGCAGGTAGGCGGCGGGGGTGCCGGTTGAACTGAACGTGGTGGCGATGTTGTGGGCGATCTGGCCGGCCTTGCCCATGCCGCTGGTGACGAGTTTTCCGCTCTTGACATGAACCTGCCGGTGGATGATTTCAACGGCCTGTTCCAGGCTTGAGGTGATCGGGATATTTCGGATGGCAGCGGCTTCGATTTCGAATATCTCTTTGATGCGTTCAAGCATGGAGGCCTCGTGCTTATTGGAAGAAAGGGCAAAAATAGTATACGGCTGCCGCCGCTAATGCAAATTGACGGTGGCCGTAACGGAAGTCCGTTCTTTAGCGCACCCGGTCAGTTCGTCTTTTGCGCGAAATTAACCAGCAGGAAGCTTTCGGCCTCGATGCTCCACAGCCCGTTATTCCGGTCACAAATCTCGGCCAGCTGCCTGAACAACGGGTTTGTTTCTCCGCGTTGCGAGAAATCCGCAATCGGCGTCAACGGCAGGTCGATGTGGGTGTAGATCAACTTCTTGCCGCCGGGAATGTCGGGCAGATGATTGGTGGCTTCGGCGACGGCATTCAGCCCGCCGATGTGGGTGACCAGTCCCGCCGGATCGAGCCCCTTGCTCATCAGATCGAGCGCTTCGACCATGTCGTCGGTGTTGCCGCCACTGGTTCCGGCAACGTGGGTGTAGCCGTAATGGACGTTGTAGAAGTTGAATGCAGCACTGAACTTGGGATCGCTGGGGCCGGCGAAGAAGTTCAGGCAGCCGTCAAACGCCAGAATGGCGTCAGCCTGTTCGACCACCGCTTTGACCGGGGCAAAGACGAACACGTCGTTGAAGCCCTCACCACCGGCGATGGCTTTGAGTCCTTCAACCGGGTCACCCAGGGCTGAGGTGTTCACGTAGCGCAGATCAATGCCTCTGGCGGCCGCGAATTCCGGAGAGTACAGCGTTGCCGCACGATCCAGCCGGGTTTGATCGACATCGGTGACCACGCACAACGCAGGGCGGCGGTCCTCGCAACACAGCACGTAGTTGATTGCCGCCAGCCCCATCGGGCCGACGCCGGCGAGGATGGCCATCTTGCCGCCATCGACGATGCCCATCTTGTGCACGTA
The DNA here is from genome assembly GCA_031398685.1 of Rhodocyclaceae bacterium. GTDB lineage: Bacteria > Pseudomonadota > Gammaproteobacteria > Burkholderiales > Rhodocyclaceae > Propionivibrio. The sequence goes on from JANNNT010000236.1 coordinate 1,443, forward strand.
ACTGCCCGGGGTCAGGTGATAGTTGGCGTGCATGGCGCCAATGACGCAGGACAGCGGCTCGGCCAGCGCGGCCGGATAAAAACCTTCGCCGGTGTAGGGCAGCAGGCAATTGTGGGCCATGACTTCATTGGGCATGATCACGTAGGTCGCATCGCCACCGATGTGCTGATAGCTGTAACCCGGCGCGCTGAGAATTCCGACGGGTCCGTCGGCGTAATTTAGCGCCGGCTGAATCGAAAACTTGTCGCCGACCTTGAATTGTGACGCCCACTTGGCGCCCACCTGAACCAGTTCGCCGCAGAACTCGTGGCCGATGATGATCGGATGAGCCGCCACATCGTCGGGGATGCGCTTGTGATCGGTGGCCTGTGCCGCGGCTTTGTAAGACGACATGCACAGACTGTCGGCCACCACCTTGGCGAGAATCTCGTCGTCCTTGATCGGTGGCAATTCGAAGGATTCGAGACGGAGGTCCTTTTTTCCGTAGAGCCGGACGGCGTTAGTTTTCATCTTGATATCAACCTTGAATGACGTGAATCGAGCGTGCGCAACAACGTTCGAGCCATGACTCACGCTAGTTAGTCATGACCTGGCCGCCCGTGATGGGCAGCGCCTGGCCGGTTTCTCCACATTGATCGATCAGATAGAGGACCCCCTTGGTCACGTCCTCCGGTGAGCAGCCTTTTTTCATCGGCACCTGCGCCAGATAGAAGGCCTTGACGTCATCAATGGTCTTGGCGCCGGGCACCTTACCGGCGTTCAAATACTGGACGAACAGGCCGTTCGTCGGGTCGCTCCACAGCGGGCCGTCGTAGAAATTTCCAGGGCAGATCGCATTGACCTTGATGCGGAAGGGCGCCAGTTCAAGGGCGAAGGACTGCGTCAGGCCGACGCCACCGAACTTGCCGCCGGCGTAGGCGAAGTTCGCCTTGCTGCCGCGCAGGCCGGACTTGGAGTTGATCTGGATGATGTCGGCAAAATAGTCCGATGGGTGAGCACTGAAGCGCGTTTGCAGCTTCATCACCGGACTGACGACCTTGGCGCAGTAGAAATAGGCGCTGTAATTGATCTTGGTGACGAAATCGAAGTTCTCGATGCTCATGTCGTCCAGCCCGCCGGCGCGCAGAACGCCGGCGTTGCTGATGAAGCAGTCGATCGCGCCAAACTCGCAGATGGTCCGGTGCACCATCTGTTCCAGGCTGGCGGCATCGCTGACGTTGGTTTTCGCGAAGACGACGCGATTGCTCTTGGCCAGCGCGTTGAGCCGCTTTTCGGTCTCTAGGCCGACGGCTTCGTTCAGGTCGGCGACGACAATGTTGGCGCCCTCCAGCAGCAGGCAGCGCGCGATGCCTTCGCCAAACCCCTGTGCCGCGCCGGTGACGATGATCGTCCGGTTTTCGGCGCGTCCGCGCGATCCGCCCGCAGCGACGGCGCGGCGATAGTTTTCCACTTCCCAGTTGTCGATGAAGTCGACCTGCGCCTGTGTCATCGGATGTTCACCACCGAAGGAACCGGCCAGGAAGGCGATTTTCATCGCATCTTCGAAGACGTCAAGAATGATGTCGCATTGCGCGGCGTTGTCGCCGACGGCCACCAGGCCGATACCCTTGATCACGATGACCTTGGGCAGATAGCCGTGCTGGTCGACGAAGGCCGGAATTTCCCGCGCCGCGTGCGCCAGAATGCTTTCCGGGTCGGCGTCGTTGAAGAAAAGAACGTTCGACTTGC
>JANNNT010000264.1:0-3184 GCA_031398685.1 Rhodocyclaceae bacterium
TCGGCGTTGCTCGACTCGATCTTGGCCAGATCGAGCGTCTGGTTGACCAGCCGGGTCAGCCGCTCGGTCTCGCTGACCACCAGCGAGAGAAAGCGCTCGCGGTCGGCCAGGTGCATCTTCGGATCGTCGCGCAGGATTTCGGAAAAGGCGCGGATCGAGGTCAGCGGCGTGCGCAGCTCGTGGGTCACCGAAGACATGATGTCGTCCTTGACGCGGTCGAGTTCCTGCAGGCGTTCGTTGGCCGCCTTGAGATCGCGCGTGGCGGCTTCCAGTTCGCGCGATTTGTTCTCCAGCTCGCGACTGTAGCTGCGCAATTGAGAGGCTTCGTCGAGGATGTCCATGACCTCGGAGAGGCTGAGCGGCTCCTCCGTGGCCACCGAGGCCACCATCACCCGTGCCGAAGCGCTGCCGATGGCGCCGGCGAGCAGGGACTCGGCAAAGTGCACCAGCTCGGCATCCGCCTCCAGCACCTCAACGGCAACGCCGCCATGGTTCCGGGCATAGTCGGCAAACGCCGATTCGGCGCGCTGCGGGCCAAGAAAGCGGCCGGCCAGTGCCAGCAGATCGCTGACTTTGGCCCGTCCGCGCCACAGCACCGCGCCGACCGGCCGCGTATGCTTCAGGGCGTCGACAAACAATGTGGCCTGGCTGGCTTCGGCCGCCGTTGGCGGGCGCACGACGGAAACGGCGACATAGGAACCGATGTTGGCGAAAAAACTCCAGAACAGGCAGTGCGAGATTTCATCGAGCCCAAGCAGGCCAAACAGTTGCTGCGGCCGCAGCAAGCCAAAGCCGAACGGCCCCTGGGTCAGGAATTCGGCCGCCAGCCAGCCCGATTTGGCAAAGGACGGCAGCAGCAAGGTGTAGCCCCACACCATGAAACCGGCACACAGGCCGGCCAGTGCGCCGCCGCGCGTGCCGCCGCGCCAGTACATGCCGCCGATCATGGCCGGGGCAAACTGGGCCACCGCCGAAAAACTGATCAGCCCGATGGCGACCAGCGCGTAGGCTTCTCCGGCCAGGCGGAAGTAGAGATAACCGAGCAGCAGGATGACCAGTATCGCCCCGCGGCGGATGCCGAGCAGCAGGCGCGAGAGGTCTTTCGCTGCGGCCAGTGCCGGCCCGCGCAGGCGCAGCAGGATCGGCATCACCAGATCGTTGCAGACCATCGTCGACAGCGCGATGGTTTCGACGATGACCATGCCGGTGGCCGCCGACAGGCCGCCGATGAAGACCAGCAGCGCCAGCCCTTCCTGCCGCTGCGCCATGGGCAGGGTGAGGACGAAGGTGTCGGCATCGACGCCCTGCCCGGCGAAATGCAGCAGCCCTCCGAGCGCAATCGGCAAAACAAAAATGTTGATCAGAAAAAGATAGAGCGGAAACAGCCACGCCGCGCGCTTCAGGTGCGCCTCGCCGACGTTCTCGACGACGGCGATCTGGAACTGGCGCGGCAGGAAAAGGATCGCCAGGCCGGCCAGCAGAGTCAGCGAGAACCATCCGGTGTACCCCTGCCCGGAGGGGATGGCGGTGGTCAGTTGGCGCAGGCTGTCGTCAACGGCAACGCGCTGGAAGATGTCGGCCAGGCCATCGAAGATCCCGTAGGTGACGAACAGCCCGACCGCCAGGAAGGCCAGCAGCTTGACGCCGGATTCGAGCGCAATCGCCGCCACCATGCCTTCGTGCCGCTCGGTGGCATCGAGATGGCGAGTGCCGAAAACGATGGTGAACGCGGCCAGGATCAGCGCAATGTAGAAGCTCATGTCGGCGAACACCGGCAGCGTCGCGCTGCGATGCGGCATGACGATTTCCGGGTAATTGAGCAGCAGAATCACGCTGCCCGAGACGGCCTTGAGCTGCAGCGCGATGTAGGGAACAACGCCGACTACCGCGATCACCGTGACCAGCCCGCCGAGCAGGTGGCTCTTGCCGTAACGCGAGGAGATGAAATCGGCGATCGAGGTGATGCGGTTGGCTTTGGCCGTGCGGATCATCTTGAGCAGCAGGAACCAGCCGAGCGCCATGACTAGTGTCGGCCCGAGGTAGATGGGCAGGAAACCGATGCCCGACACCGCCGCGCGCCCGACGCTGCCGTAAAACGTCCACGTCGTGCAATAGACGGCCATCGACAGCGCATAGATGGTCGGGCTGGAAATGATCGAACGCTTCTGGTCGGCACGCTTGTCACCCCACCAGGCGACCGCAAAGAGCAGCCCGAGGTAGAGCAGCGAAGCGGCAAAGATGACCGGGGCGTTGAGCATGGACGTGGCCCGCGGTCTAGTCGCTGCGCCGTTCGATGAACCAGGCCATCACCGCAATCAGGCCGCCCCACGCCGCAAAAACATAAACGTAGATCAGCGGAATGCCGAACAGGGCGGCGCTACGATCGAACAGCGCCAGCAGCGGATAGTTGAGCAGCACGCAGCCGCAGAGAAAAGTGGCTACCAGCCGCTCACCGGTCAGTCGTCTGCGTTGCATGGTCACCCCGCCCTGAAGGTTGTGGCACCTAGTCTGCACCAGTCCGCCTTGATTGTGCACGGCATCGGTATCGACGCCGTGCGTCACGCCCGATTCGACCTGATGCCGTCGTAATAGTTCTCGCCGGCGCTGGGCACGAAGCCGGCCGCTCGGGCGGCAATCCGGTAGGCCGTCGCGACGAAACAGGCCGATGGGTAGCCTCGTCAGATCTACGTCTGCGTGGGAACGACTGGGTTATACCAGCGGTGCGCCCGACCTCCGCAGTTTCTCGATAGCGCGCGCGACGAAAGTCATTGCCGGGGTCGAGATTGCGTCCTGCTGTCATCGTTTTGACCTTGCTTTGTTGTCGGGAAACTGTTTTCCGTCCTGCCCCGGACACCTGTTCCGTGTCTCGGCGTTGTGGATCACGCCTGTAAGCCGCTTCCGGTAATAGCAGCCGTCCACACACAGGGCCAAAGCATACCGTCGGGGCGCCTGGCCGTGGTGCCTCTCTTGTGCAGATTCCAGAATTGGTAACCGGCCGTGGACGACCCCAAGCAGACCTAGCCAGGTTACGAAAGCGCCCCTCAGAAACGTCTGAAGTCACCGGCCAGCGATACGAGGCTTTCTTGCGCTGGTCCGGTGAATTGATTGGACACTATTCCTTTTCGAATCATTTTTTGTCACCGGGAGCGAATAACGACTTCAGATCCCTTTCGACGAATTGGTG
>JANNNT010000272.1:0-6303 GCA_031398685.1 Rhodocyclaceae bacterium
GATGTGGATATTGTCGGGTTTGATGTCGCGGTGCGTAATGTCCAGCCGATGCAAGCTGGAAAGACCTTTTGTCAGGCTGATGCCGTGCTGAACCGCATCGGCCACCGTGAAGTGCAGCCCGGTATCGAGCATGCGCTGCAGGGTCGCGCCCTCGTACCAGGCTTGCAGGTAATACAGACAACTGCGCCGCTCGGCCGGCACCAGTTGCGCGAAGAAGGGCGAAACGACGCGCCGGGCGAGCCATTCCTCCATGATCAGGGCACGGATCTCGTCAGCGTCGTCGGCCCTTTCCGGACGCAGTGTCTTGAGCACCAGCGCCTGCCCGGACTCCTGATCGGTAACGCGGTAAAGCAAGGTGGTGCGCGAATCGTGCAGCATTTCCTCGATGCGCAGCCCATCGAATACCTGCCCCGGCTTGAAACGCGGCGGCAGTGGCAGGCGCGCCGTGCCTTCGAGCGAATCGCGCAGGTTTTGCACCGGCAGCGCGTCGATCCGCACGACCACGGCGCTGGCGTTGTCCTTTCCGCCCGCCGCCAGAGCCAGGCTGACCAACGAGGCCGCGGCCTGCTGCGCATCGGGATGGGCGAGCAGGGTGTCGCGCATGCGTTCGTCCCTGAGCACGCCCCAGACGCCGTCCGAACAGAGCAGGAAGCAGTCGCCCACCTTCAGTTCGCCGTCCATAAAATCCAGCTGGAGGTGCCGATCGAGGCCGACGGCGCGCGACAGCACGTTATTCAGCTCGGGATGTTCACAGACATGATCGATGGTCAGCTGAGCCATACCCCCGTCGCGTAGCAGATAGAGGCGCGAATCGCCGACATGCGTGCTGACGTAGCGCCGGCCGCGCAAGACGAGGACGGTCAGCGTGGTGGCCATGCCGGCCAGTTCCGGCTGGCGGCCGGCCTCGGCCATAACCCAGCGGTTGAGCGGAACGATCACCTTTTCCAGTGCGTGCGGAACGCTCCACGTATCGGGTGTCGCGTAGTAGTCCGAAAGCAGTCCGCGCACCGTGTATTCAGCGGCCTCGCGTCCGCCTTTATGGCCACCGATACCGTCGGCGACGGCAGCGATCAGGCCCTTGTTTTCGAGTTCGACCCCTTCCGGCGTAACGATGCCGCAGAAGTCCTCGTTGCGTTCACGCGGACCGGTGAGGGAAGAATGACCGACGGAGACTTTGAGGGGCATTTGTTAACCGCTTTCGACGCAGGGACGCAGAGAGAAGCAAAAGCGATTTCTATTCTTCCTCTGCGAACTTTGCGCCTCCGCGTACTCCGCGTTGAAAGAGTTTAAGGTATCAGATTTTAGCCACTGTCAGATGCGCCGCGCCCCACGTCGTTCTCCAGCGCGTCTTCACCCCCGTCAGCCCGGCCAGCGCCAGAACGGCGAGACCGGCAAAGATCAGGAAGCCGATCTGGTAGCTGCCGGTGGCCTGCTTGGCGTAACCCAGCGAGGACGCCAGGTAAAAACCGCCCACCCCGCCGGCCATGCCGACCAGCCCGGTCATCACGCCAATTTCCTTGCGGAAGCGCTGCGGTACCAGCTGGAACACCGCGCCGTTGCCCATACCCAGGGCGAGCATGGCGCAGACGAAGGCAGCCAGCGCCATCCAGGCCTGCGGCAAACCAAAACTGACAATAGTCAGGAAAATGGCGGCCACCACATACATCACCGAAAGGCTCTTGATGCCGCCGATCCGGTCGGCCACGTTGCCGCCGATCGGACGCACCAACGATCCGGCAAAAACACAGGCCGCGGTGAAGAAACCCGCCATCTTGGCGTCCAGTCCGTACTGGGTATTGAAGTAAATGGTCAGCGACGACGCCAAACCGACAAAGCCGCCGAAGGTAACCGAGTAGAAGAACATGAACCACCAGGAATCCTTGTCTTTGAGCACCTTCATATACTCGGCGAAGGATTTGGGCGGCGGGCACTCCGGCGCATCCTTGGCGACAATCATGTAGAAGATGAAAACCAGCACCAGCGGGATGAGCGCTAGGCCGAACACGTTGACCCAGCCGAAGGCGATAGCCAGGCTCGGTGCGACCAGCGCGGCAATCGCTGTGCCCGAGTTGCCGGCGCCGGCAATGCCCAGCGCGGTGCCCTGATGCTCGGGCGGATACCAGCGCGAAGCAAGCGGCAGCGCGACGGCGAACGAGGCTCCGGCAACGCCCAGGAAAGCCCCCAGAACAAGCGTCTGCTCGTAGCTGTGAATACCGAAATACCAGGCGACAAACAGACTGGCGATAACGATAACCTGCCCGATGGCGCCAGCCGCTTTCGGCTTGAGGTGATCGACGAGCAGCCCCATGATGATGCGCAGGATGGCTCCGGCCAACACCGGCGTGGCGACCATCAAACCTTTCTGGGCATGCGTCAGGCCGAGATCCGTGGCGATCTGAACGCCAAGGGGCCCAAGCATGACCCAGACCATGAAGGCCAGATCGAAGTAGAGAAAAGCGGCGAGGAGCGTCGGGCGATGCCCTGCGTGCCAGAACGATTTGTTTGCAAACATTTCCAGCTCCGATCAGCCGTTTCAGATTTCGAGAAAAACAGTGTCGCCGTCGACCCTGGTCGGATAGCGGCGCGAGCAACCTACATCCGGTGCGACCACTTCGCCGGTATCCAGATGCAGCTTCCAGCCATGCAGCGGACAGGTCACCTGCGTGCCATGCACCAGGCCCTGAGAAAGCGGCCCGGCCTTGTGCGGGCACTTGTCGCGCAAGGCAAACACTTCATCGCTCGACGTGCGAAAGACCGCGATATCGCCTTCTGCCGATTTCACGACGCGCGACCCGAGTTGCGGGATGTCTTCGATCTTGCAGATCATTTTCCAGTCAGCCATTTATTCTTTCTCCGATGCTTGCAACCAAACAACTTCAAACCGATAAGGCCTCGTATTCCTGCTTCTCCACCCCGGCGATGCGTTCTGCCCACGGGTCCTTGGCATCCTTCAGCTCGGCGAGAAGTCGGGCATAAAGCGCCTTGCGGTTCTCATCATCCTCGACGACCTTGTTCTTGGCATGATCAAGACCGACGCGCTCCAGGTAATGACACGTCCGCTCCAGGTAAAAGCCTTCTTCACGGTAGAGCTGCAGGAAGGCTCCGGCGTACTCCATCACCTCTTCGTCGCTTTTCACCTTGACGAAGAACTGTGCCACTTCAGTCTTGATGCCGCCGTTGCCACCGACATAAAGCTCGTAACCGGATTCGACACCGATCACGCCCACATCCTTGATGCCCGCCTCGGCACAGTTGCGCGGGCAACCGGAGACGGCGAGCTTGACCTTGTGTGGCGAGTACATGTCGAACAGCATCTTTTCCAGCTTGATGCCCATGCTCATCGCGAGCTGCGTGCCAAAGCGGCAGTGCTCCATGCCAACGCAGGTTTTCACGGTACGGATCGACTTGCCGTAGGCATGACCGGACGGCATGTCGAGATCCTTCCAGACATTGATCAGATCGTCTTTCTTGATGCCGAGCAGGTCGATGCGCTGGCCGCCGGTAACCTTGATCGTCGGCACCTGATATTTCTCGGCGACATCGGCAATGCGTCGCAGTTCGGCCGCCGTCGTCACCCCTCCCCACATGCGCGGCACCACCGAGAAGGTGCCGTCCTTCTGAATGTTGGCGTGGGCGCGTTCGTTGATCAGGCGCGAACGCGGATCGTCTTTCGCCTCTTTCGGCCAGGTCGAAATCAGGTAATAGTTGAGCGCCGGGCGGCATTTTTCGCAGCCGTCGGGGGTTGTCCACTCCATGAACCGCATGATGTCGGCGATCTTGATCAGATGCTGTTGGCGAATCGCGTCGCGCACTTCCTGATGCGAGTGGTCGGTACAGCTGCACACCGGTTTCTTGTTCGACGCCGCCGGCGTGTAGGCACCGCCGATGGTCGCCGAAAGAATCTGTTCGCACAGGCCGGTGCAGGAGCCGCAGGACGACGACGCCTTGGTGTATTTCTTGATGCCGTCGAGCGTAAACAACCCCTGTTCCTTGATGGCCTTGACGATGGCGCCCTTGCTGACGCCGTTGCAGCCACAGACTTCGGCGCTGTCGGCCATCGCCGCCGCCTTGCTGTGCCCCTGATGACCGACGTCGCCGACATGCGATTGGCCGAACAGCAGGTGATCGCGAATCTCGTGGATGTCCTGACCGTCGCGTAACAACTGGAAGTACCACGGACCGTCCGCCGTGTCGCCGTAGAGCACGCCACCGACCAGTTTGTTGTCCTTGATCACCAGCTTCTTGTAGACACCCCCCGCCGCATCGTTGAGGACAATCTCCTCGGTATCCGCATTGCCCGTAAAGTCGCCGGCAGAAAAGAGATCGATACCGGTGACTTTCAGCTTGGTCGAGGTCACCGAGCCGGTATAGCGGCCGATGCCGAAGTTGGCCAGGTGGTTGGCCGCCACCTTGCCCTGCTCGAAGAGCGGTGCCACCAGCCCGTAGGCGATGCCGCGGTGTGTCACGCATTCGCCGACGGCATAAATCTTCGGATCGAAGGTCTGCAGCGTGTCGTTCACCACGATGCCGCGATTGCAGTAGATACCGGCCGATTCAGCCAACGCCGTATTCGGGCGCACACCAACGGCCATCACCACCAGATCGGCCGGGATTTGCATGCCGTCCTTGAAGCGGATGGCAGCGACACGGCCACTCTCGCCGGCCACCAGCATTTCGGTCTGCTTAAGTATCAGGAACTTCAGGCCGCGATCTTCCAGCGACTTCTGCAACATCTTGCCGGCTGTCTCATCAAGCTGGCGCTCAAGCAGCCAGCCGGCGCCGTGCACCACCGTCACATCCATGCCGCGCTGTTTGAGGCCGTTGGCCGCTTCCAGACCGAGTAGGCCACCACCGATGACCACCGCGTGGCTATACAGCTTCGCGGCCTCGATCATTTCGTCCGTATCCTTGATATCGCGATACGAAATGACGCCGGGCAGTTCATTGCCGGGCACCGGCAGCATGAAGGGATTGGAACCGGTGGCCAGCAGCAGGCGGTCATACGGTTCCTCGGTTCCGTCGGCGGCGATCACCCGGCGCTTGACGCGGTCGATCTTGGTCACGGTCTTGCCCAGGTGCAGCTTGATGCCCTTCTCGGCGTACCAGGAATGGTCGTTGAGGATGATGTCCTGCACCGTCATCTCGCCAGCCAACACGGGCGATAGCAGAATGCGGTTGTAATTGGGATGCGGCTCGGCGCCGAAAACGGTGATGTCGTAGTGATCAGGCGAGATCTTCAGCAACTCTTCAAGCGTACGCACGCCCGCCATCCCGTTGCCAACCATCACCAGTTTGGGTTTGCTCATGTTCTCGACTCCAGTAAAAAACGCCGTGTTGAAAGCTCTACTGCAATCACCGTGCCAGATTTATACGGCGTTGATTTATTGACAACTTACTCTTTGTGACACGAGTTTCGAATGATGCAACGCACCATGACTGGGCGCCAAACGGCGGTTTTCGTAGAAATTGGTGCATGGCGAACCCGAGGAAACGCAGAAACAACTTTAGCCCTGCTGGTTCCCAAGAAAAGTACCCTCTGCCGGCGTTGTTTTTTCACAGTGGGGCGCCTACTATAGCCCTAGGCACCCCCTGGCTTGAGGCAACTGCACTGTTGGGCTGGCGAACACGGAGCGTGTTGCAGATCGTGAGACCTGGGAGTGCTCAGAATGGGGGATTACAGCCTCTCGTGCCTTGGCGAATACCAACTAACGGATATTTGAATGATGCTGACCGAAGAAGAAATAGCTAATTCACGCGCCACGCTGAACGAACTTCACGTGGAGCACCGCGATCTCAATCTGATCATTGAACATCTGGGGAGCACCCCCTTGCCCGAGCAGGATCAATTGCTGATCCATCGCCTGAAGAAAAGAAAGCTGCTGCTCAAAGACAAGATCTACCAGCTTGAAAAAATGCTGGTACCGGACATTCCGGCCTGACCATCTGTCGCTGATCAGGAAATAACCGGAGAGGCAATCTTCCCCGGGAATCGTTGATGCTTGTCAGTCTCGCTCGGGCGTACCAATACGATAACGGGCACCAGCGCGTTTACGCGTGAATCTTGCACCCTCTAAATCTAGAACGATGGTGGGGTGCACGCGCTGACCAATACACACACTTCTTTGCCCGTATTCCTGAAGCGATGCGGCATACGGCTGTCAAAATAATACGCAACGCCCGGCCCCAACTGATAGGTCTGGTCGTTCACCGTAAGCTCAACACTACCGCGAATCACGACCCCACCCTCCTCTGATTCGTGGGTCAGCATCGTTTTTCCGGTATCGGCGCCCGGTTCGATCGTCT
>JANNNT010000292.1:0-14365 GCA_031398685.1 Rhodocyclaceae bacterium
AACTTCGTGGCCATGTATTTCACGCTGATCATGTTCAACATGATGGGCTATGTCGTCTTTCAATATCACCACCTGCTCGGCGTGCAAGTCAGCGCCAAGGCGTCGGTCGCAGGCGGTAAGCCGGAGGCCAAAGGAAGCGAAGGCGGCGATGCTATCGGCCGCCTGATCGGCGCTGGCCAGATCGACGAGGCGCTGGACCTGGCTTATGAGGCGCAACGTATGGCGCCCGAAGACGTGGTCGCGCACGGTCGCTATCACAAGTTGCTGGCGCTGGCCGGCCGCGACGAACGCTTGCTGTCGCATGCCAAGCGTTATCTTGGTTTGTTGCTGAACAGGGGGCAGGGCGATGACGCGCTGCAACTTTATCGGGCCATGCAGGAACGCGACGCCGCTTTTGAGCCGGAACAGCCGGCGCAACTGCTGAGCCTGGCCGAGGCAGCGCGTCGGCGGCGTGAATTCCCCCAGGCTCTGGCGCTCGTCAAGGGCTTCGACAAGCGCTTTCCGCGTCATGCGGAGATTCCGGCGGTGTATCTTTTCGCTGCGCGCGTATTGTGCGAAAACCTGCGCCAGGACGCCAATGCGCGCCAGATTCTTGCGGTTCTACTCGCGCGTTATCCGCAACATCCGGTCAATGCCGAAGCGCAGCAACTGCTGACGGTGCTTGACAGGCTCGCGGGTGCGGCTGCGGTCGGCTGAGGCTTCGTTCGGTCCTAATGCGTGGCGCTGGACTCGCTGGCGAGCAGCGCTTTGGCGGGCAGAGGCAGGTTGAGGGCCGCTCTGCGTTCGGCAAAAGGCAGGTTCACCATTTGCGCTACTCGATCATAGAAACGCGGCAGATCATGACCTTCCGCCTCAAGCACCGCTTCGAAGGCAGGGACCAATTGGGTGTATAGACCGAGCGAAGCCAGCTTGGCATTGTTGAAGTCATGTTCGAGCCAAGCTTTGTAGGCGGGATGGGTGCCTTGGGCTTCTTGCTGACTCAGGTAGTTGCGCTTGATCTCGGAGAATACCTCGGCCTTGGCCATTCGCTTGGCATCGACGGACAAATCGCTGCCATAGATTTCCTGTAACTTGCCGCGATAGCTTCCCACCAGTTCGACGATCGCCGCGTGGCGCTTCTGCTGTGCGGTAACGGAGTTTTTCAGGTCCGGAGTGGCCTTGTGTGCTAACCAGCGACGCAAGCCTTCATTCTCGACTGCGGTGGCGAACGATTCGTTGAATACCGTATCGCCTTCGACAAAAAGTACCTGATGCGAAAGTTCATGGAAGATGAGCCGTGCCACCTCGATGGTGCCGGACTTCAGGAAGGTATTGAGTACCGGGTCGCTGAAATAGCCGAGGGTCGAATACGCTGAAATGCCGCCAATATAGGTGTCGAAACCTTGCTGCCGCAACTCGCTGGCCAGCAGCTCGGCTTCCTTCTTGTCGTGAAAGCCGCGGTATCCGACACAGCCGACGACGAGCATGCACCAGTTGTTGGTTTGCAACGAGAACTCGTGTGCGGCGAAGACATTCCAAGTGACGAATTGTCGTTTGATATCGGCGTAGGAGCGGTAGCTCTGGTTATCCGGCAATCCCAGATTATTGCTGGCGAAATCTCGAATGCGGCGCACCTCTTCGAGCTTGGCTTTCAAGGCCGGATCGCACGTCGGGTCGTCAATGACATCAGAGATCGGACGCGAGGCCTGCAGGATTTCGATATGGCCGCCAACGGCATTCGAGTAATAGCCGAGGGACGAGCACCCGGGCAGGAAAAGCGAAAGAAGAAAGACCAGCACGCTGGTTCTAGTCATGACAGCAGTCTCCGAACGTGAGGAAGCAGGCGACCGGTAGGGCGCAGGATATTGAAAGGGGGATTTCTGGTGGGGTCGGTGATTCGGGGATGGCATCCCGGCTGCCGGGAAAAGTGCCAATTCCGGTACTGGAAGGAGGTTGCCAAACGGTTCGCATGCTGTCAGCGAATGAACTTCGTGATCGCGAGCGGATCAAAGCAGTCATGCAGGACTGAGATTTTGATTCGTCTGACGCTGGGCTTCGCATACGAAAATGGACCGATAAGTAGTCAGAGTACGGACGGATGACCAGAGCATTCGTATGCAGAGGCCGGCATTGAACCTGAAACTTGACCCAAGGATAAAGCTCGGTGACTTCGAAGTCAGACACGAGGTTTTTCTATCTATGCCTAAAGTTTAGTGATTCCTAGTTTTTTTGTCTCCAACGAGTGCTTACGAATTCCAACCAAATCTTGCAGCGACCAAACCGGGCCCCTCAATCTGTACCTGATTCTCACATTTTGAAAAGAAGTGAAACGTAAAAAAACGGATGTCTTTTCCATAGAAAGGCACGGCAATGGTTCTTCTCGCTGTTTACGAAGAATCGATAAGGGATGCGATTTCAGCGGGTCTGGTTGCGGCTGGATACCGAGTCGAGACGGCGTTACCCGATCATTCGCTCGGAGACAAAATCGCCACGGCGAACTGGGGGGTGCTGGTTTTTGATTTTGCAGCACGCGACCTGTTGAAGCCATACATCGACGATCCGGACCGGCCAATCAGCGTATTGCTCGGAGACCGGTTGCAGCCGGAAGACACCATCATGGCCTTGCAGGAGTTTGGGGCGGACGCCTGCCTGGAAAAGTCCGGCCCGATCGGCGTACTGGTCGCCGTCATCGCCAGCCTGAGACGCCGCGTGGCACAAACGGTCGTGTCTCGCTCCGAGCCGCGCCTCGGCGAGGAAAAAAGCATCTGGCGACTTTCTCCCACCCAGTGGACCATCCGATGCCCGCGCGGCTACGAGGCAAAACTGTCGCGGGCGGAGACTGACTTCCTGATTTTGCTCGCCCGCGAACCCGGCGAAGCCGTATCGCGGGATCGCTTGATTGTGGCCATGGGGCACAATCCGATCGCTTACGACCCCCGGCGCCTCGATACCTTTGTCAGCCGCATGCGCAACAGATTGCTTGGGGCCTTCTCGGCGTCGCTGCCTCTGCGCTCGGTTCACGCGGTTGGCTACGCGTTTGTCGCACCGCTCAAATTGCTCGACTGATCCGGTTTAGCGCGCCACCAGTGTGGCGTCGCGTGCGGCATCGCTGGCGGGAAATTCTTGCAGCAAACGAGCCAGAACCGCATCGCGCATGGCCTTGTTGTCGGCTCGCCGAAAAGCTTCGGCGACCAGCAGCAACAGTCCCGGTAAGTGGGCTTCCTGCGGTGCGCGCTTGCCCAGCACGCGCGTCAGCCGTTCCGCATCGTCGGCATGGCCTGAGCGCGCCAGACGCTGGATCAGGGTGATCAGTTGGCGGACGCTGAAGCGAACCGTCGGCCTGGCCAGTTTCAGGTACTCGACGAAAGTCTCGTGAATGAGTTCGGTGCTGCCCGGATGCTCGTCGGGCAGCGCGAAGATCAAGGCCGCCGCGTGATGGTAATCCTCGCTGGCCGGGGTGTTGCGCGCCACCTTGTAGTAGCGCCCGACCACCAGCAGGTCGCGCGGACGGGCCTCGGCCAGGCAACGCAACGCCTGGCGCGCGTCGTCGATGCGCAGGGCGCCGAGCAGCGAATCGATTTTCGCCAGCTGACCCGGCAACGGATCAAGCGGGGCGTCCTGCCTGGGCGCAGCCAGGCGTTTTTTGCCGAAGGCGCGCTGCGCCCCGATCAGCGCGGCGCCGGTGATGAAGCCGCCGAGGTGCGCCATGTAGTTGACCGGGCTGCCATGGTTGAAGAGGTATTGGTAAAGCTCGTTGGCGACCCACAGTGGCAGGATGACGATGGCCGGCGCGCGGAAGAAGTCGAAGTAGACCAGCACCCAGTAAAAGAAGCGGATCTTGCGCATCCCGTACAGCGCGACGAACATCGCCATGACGCCCGAGATGGCGCCCGACGCGCCGATTCCCGGCACCATGCGGCTGGCGTTGAAGACCAGATCGAAACCGGCGGCGCCGATCCCGGCCAGCAGATAGAAGGCGAGGTAGCGCCGCTTGCCGAGGGTTTCCTCGACCATGTAGCCGACGATGAAGAGTATCGCCATATTGCCGAGCAGATGGTCGAAATCCGCATGCAGAAACATGTGCCCGATCAGCCCGGCCAGCGTCGGCTGTGCCGGCTTGAAGCCGAAGCGGTCGGTGAAGCTGGCGTGTTTCAGGCGGTCGAATTCGTTGCGTTGTCGGCGCCAGCTGGAATAGTCCGCCTCGCCGGGCAGAACGATGTTTCCGCTGCGCAGGCGCTTCATGAAAGCCTCGTCGCCTTCCATGGCCATCAACACCTGCGGCCAGCGATCCTTTTCGAGTGCGGCCGAGGCAGAGCTCGCGTCGCGGCTGCGCCCACTGTCCTCGAGATGCTTGACGTAGCGCGGCAGCTCGATGCCGGGCAGGGTCGAACTCGCATAGTAGCGGTAGGCGTTGTCCGTGCGTTTGTCGTCACCGCTCTGCAGGCCGAAATGGATCAGGCAGTTGAGCAGGATCAGCAGCAGGGTGACGAGAGGTGGGTGTCGCCAGTCCGGTCGGCGGCTTACGGGAATGATCAGCATGGCAGCGGATTATGCCAGCGGAGAGGCGTTTGCGGGCGCTGATTTTGGCAAAATGGCGGGCGAGTGAAGGTGCTCCCCCGGGGCGAAAACCAGTTCGGGGATGACCATCTCCCAGGAATCGCATTGCTCGCTGATCCGGGCTTTGTGTTCATCGGCCACGTCCGTGAGGCGGCGGACGTGGATGGCGGCGACGCGGGCTTCGACGCAATGCATGTCTTGCGGTGGCGTGAAGCCGCGCGACAGTTTGCCGACGATGGCGTCCTGCGCATCGCACAACACCCAGTTCCCGAATTGTTCTTGCCGGAGAGTGAGCAGGCTGTCGACCGTGAGGGCGGCGATGGCGCGATGAAGCACGTGTGCGGCCGGCCGAGTGCCGGAAAAGTCGAGATTGATCTCGCCCCAGCCGAGGCGTTGGTAGCGATAGGCGAGTTCGGGCATCGGCGGCGGCAGCGCGGTTGGCGGTCGGCGCAGGATGGCAGGCGATTCCGGGAGTGCGTCGAGCCATCCCGGTGTTCGCTCAAAACGGGCCAGCATGAGCGTTTTCCGGGCACGCGTCATGGCCACGTAATAGAGGCGGCGCGCGGCATCGGCATCCTCGTTGGCGCCGGTTCGTCGCCACTCGCCATCGAGTACCGCGACGTGGTCGAATTCGAGGCCCTTGGCTTTGTGCGCGCTGAGCAGCAACACGCCGGTTTGCCGGCGGCGCGCTTCCCGACCCCATTCGGCCAGCCATTCGAGAAAATGGTCGAGCGGCAACTCGGCACCCGACGTATCGAGCGTGTATTCGGCGAGTGCTTCGCGCAGATAGCGCCACCAGTGCGCGTCGGGCTGTGTTTCCAGCCATTGCCTGATCGTTGCGGCGTCGATCAGCCGGCTCGGTCGCGAGCGCAGCCAGGCGATCAGCGCCTGGGTTTCGCGCAGGCTCCAGAAACCGCTGCTGTCTTCGTCGGCCTGCTGAACCGGGATGCCCTTGAGTTGGCAATAGCTGCGCACGGGGTCGAGCGACTTCCATTCGCGGGCGATCACGGCACAACGCGCCCAGTCCCAATCCGGAGTCAGGCTGGCCATGCGTTCGAATTCGGCCATGACGGCGAGCGCCTGTATCCGGTCGTTGTCGCCGGCGGGCAGGATCTGCACACGGCCTTGCCCGACCGGATCGATCGCCTTCCATTCGCCGCCCGGTGCCTGCTTGGCGCGGGCGGCGTCGATGCTGATCGGGCGGTCCTTCTTCATGCGGTTCGCGGCCGGCGCAATCATCAGGTTGGCAGCTGCGATGAGGTGTGCCGACGAGCGATAGTTGCTGACCAGATACGCCGGCTTGGCCGCATAGTCGGCCTCGAAGCGCCGGATGAATTCAACCGACGCGCCGTTGAAGGCGTAAATGTTCTGATCGTCATCGCCGACGGCGAAGAGGTTGATGCGGCCGTCTTCGTCGGCGCGGGTACGCCCGGCCAGCGCCGATATCAGCTCGTATTGCTCCGGCGCGATGTCCTGGTATTCATCGACCAGGATCCAGCGGAAGCCTGCCAGCAGGCGGTCGCGCTGCTGGTCGGCTTCGTCCGGCGGCAGGCCTTCGCCCTTGAGCAGAGCGACCGCCTGCTCGATGATCTGCCTGAAGGTATCGCCGTCAGCGAGTTTGCCAACACTCTGCGTCAGCAGACTGGCGCCGACCAGGCGCATGGCTAGCGCGTGCAGGGTGAGCACCGAGACGCCGCGCGCGTCGTCGCCGATCAGTTCGGCCAGGCGCTGGCGGATCTGCACGGCGGCGTGGCGGTTGTAAGCCAGGGCCAGAATGCCGTGCGGGTTTTCGCGGCGGGCGCGGATGAGGTAGGCGATGCGATGCACCAGAACACGGGTCTTGCCGGAGCCGGGGCCGGCCAGCACCAGCACATTGGTGTTGTCCCGGTCGTCGGAAACGATCTCGCGCTGCGGCTTGTTGTTCAGTGCCTCGACAATGGTGTGCCACGATTGCGGCGTCGTCTGGCGGGCCAGTTCCTTGTCGCGCTCGGGCAGCCAGCGGCGCATGAACTCGTCGCGCTGCAGGCTGAAGTAGTCCATCGTCAGGTGCAGCGCCTCGGCCATGGCCTTGAGTCCACGCTGGACGTATTCGGCCATGACGTGAATCTGCACCACCTGTTCGTCGTAGTGCAGCTGCAGCGGCGCGAAATCGGGCTGGGTGAACTTCTTCTTCCAGTCCGCTTCCAGGCGAATCGTCATCGCCGGACGGAAGACGGCGAGCCCCTTGTTCAGGCGGATGATCTCCTGCTCGTGCAGCCACAGCAGGGCACGATCGAGCAGCTTGGACGAGATCGTCTTTTCGGCCTTGAGCAGCAGATCGGACTCCAGCGCCGCCAGCAGTTTGCCCAGCGTCGTTTCGGCCAGCTGGTCGATGCCGCGCGCCGTCGGCGGCAGGCAGGCGAGCAGATGCTCCAGCAGGCGCTCGGCGGCGGCGCGACGGCGGCGGGCGGTGACCTCCAGCGCAGACCATTCGCGCTGCAATTCGATGGCCACGGATTCGGCATCGACGCGGCGCAGTTTCAGGCTGCCGCGCCCTTCCTCGTCGTCGCGTCCGTCGGCGGCGAGGCTGCTCAGCAACTGGCGCAGGCGCTCGGGCAGGGCGTTGGGGTGGCCGGCGTCCTTCAGGTGCTGGTTGGCGTGGCGCAGATGCAGGACCGACGACTCGCCCCGGCTCAAGTTCGGATGCTGCTCGCGCAGCAGGCCGATCAAGGCCGCCTCCAGCGAGGCGGCGTGCTCGAAACGTTTGCGCGACGAGCGTTCAACGGCGACATGGACGTAGGCGGTCAGCGCCGTATCGTTGCTGGCCAGCCCCAGCGCCTCGAGGTCGTAGAAGGCGGCGCGGACTTTCTCGGAGGACAGTCCGGAAACGAGCATCAGATCGTCGGTCGAAATGCCGTCATCGATCGGGGCATCGATCAGCGCGCCGACAATGGCCAGCAGGCTTTTCCGATACTCCGGCGCGATGTCCTTTTTCTCCAGTTTTTGCCGCGCTTCGTCGAGCGAGGCGATACGCAACGAGGAGGGGAAAATCTGCACCCGGTTTTCCTCGCGGGTGAGCAGCGAGGCTTCCTCCAGCCACGACACGGCGGTGCGTACCCGGGTGTCGTCGGTCGCCGAATCGCGTTCGAAAGCGCCGTCTTCGTCTTCGGCGAGGATTTCGCCGGGCGTGGCGATCAGGTCGCCGTCTTTCCCGCCGCCCTTGCGTTTCTTGCGGTCGAGATTGCGCAGCGAATGCAGGATGCTCTGGATTTCCTTGCGCGTCAGCCGCGAGCGGGCGGACATGCCGAACTGCCGTTCGACATCGTCCTCGGTGTACAGCAGGATGCAGCGCGCCGCCTGGCGGTCGCGTCCGGCACGGCCGGCTTCTTGCAGATAGTTTTCCAGCGAGCCGGGAATGTCCGCGTGGATGACGAGCCGCACATCGGGCTTGTCGATCCCCATGCCGAAGGCGTTGGTGGCGACGATGACGCGCAAGCCGCCATCGATGAAGGTCTTCTGCGCGGTCTTCTTGGTTTCGGGCGGCAGCCTGGCGTGAAAGTGCCCGACCGACCAGCCTTTTAGCAACAGAAAATTCGACACTTCCTCGGTCTGTTTGCGCGTCGCGCAATAAACGATGGCACCGCCCGCCGCGTCCGCGGGAAGATCGGCTTCCAGAAGCTGATGGATGTGGGCGTACTTCTCGGCCGGGCTGGTCTGGACGACGCAGAAATCGAGATTGGTCCGGCTGGCGCCGCCGTTGAAGCAGCGCAGCTCGATGCCGACCTTGTCCTTGAAGTGCGCGAGGATGTCGATCACCACATCGGGTTTGGCCGTCGCCGTCAGGCACAGCACCGGAGGGATCGGTTGATCTCCAGCCTTCTCGCGGATGAAGCGCCCGACATAGCGATAGTCGGGGCGGAAATCCTGTCCCCATTTGGACAGACAGTGCGCTTCGTCGAGCACCCAGGCGCCGATTTCGCGTTGCGCCAGCACCCTGCGCAGCGTGCGGTTGCGCAGTTGCTCGGGTGAAACGATGAGAATGCCGATATCGCCGAGGCGCACCCGGTCGAGCACGTCGGCGCGCTCGGGCATCGACAGCAGGCCGTTGAGTGCCGCGCAGCTCTTGATGTTCTTCGCTTCCAGCCCGGCGACCTGATCAAACATCAAGGCCACCAGCGGCGAAATGACGACGGTCAGCGCGCCGGTCTTGTCGAAGCGCGAGAGCGCAGGAATCTGGTAACACAGGGATTTGCCGGTGCCGGTCGGCAGAATGGCCAATATATGCTCGCCGCGCATTGCCGCTTCGACGATGCTTTGCTGCAAGGGATGGCCCTCGTCATCGGCCGGTTCCGGGCGAAATTCGGGGAAGCCGAACCAGTGCGCGAGCTCCTTCTGCGCATCGTGGCGTTCCCGGCACCAATCACACGCCGGGTCGGCGCAGGCGGTGTCGCGCAGGCGCTTGATCAGCACGCCAGCCTGCGGAAACTGATGGCGTACCCACGGCGGCATCACCGAGTTGCCGCCGGCTACCGACAGCCAGGCCAGCGCGTAAGCCAGCGCCCAGCCGTGGCGGGCGAGGTCATGGTGAGTGGCGGCGGCCAGAATTTCTTCGCCGTGCGTCCGGCAGCCTTGCCCGGCGAGCTGCCGGCGAATCGCGGCGAGCGCCTCGCCATCGCTCGGGCGCGCCTTGTGCCGCAAGCTCACGAAGAAGCGATCAAGGCCCGATCCGCTGGTGTTGGCCGTCGTCAGCCAGTGCCAGGCCAGAACGAGATCCGGAGAGGCTTCGGCCAACGCCGCTTGCTGGTTTGCAAAGACCTCAAGCGTCAGTTGCGCATCGAGCAGCGGATCGTTCAAGCGCCCGCGTTTGAGTTGCCCTTCCTGATAATGCTTGACCAGATGGTGGTAGGGATTGCGCGGAAAGGCCAGCGGGTTGAGCCACAGCGTATCGACGGCCGGTAACTGCAGCAGCCGCAAGTCCGGTTTGGCTGCCGCCAGATGCGGCAGGTCGAAAGCGATCAGGTTATGGCCGAGCAGGAAGCTGGCGCCATCCGCGAGGGCGTCCAGTTGCTCCAGCGCGGCGAGCAGTTTGCCTTGCTTGAAATGGAGCGAGGCTTCCGGCCGGTCGCCGCGAATGGCGCCAAAGCGGTGAATCCGCGAATCATGCAACCCGACTTCCAGGTCGAGGGACAGGCAGCGGGGAGCAAAATGACTCATGGGCGATGTTGGCGTGTGGGGGCTAAGCCGCCGGCAGGCGAGATGAAACAAGAACCATCGCTGCAGGCCGCGCCAATTGGCGATCGGAAGATTGCCATGCCGGAGATCCAATAAATATAGCACGCTTCAGGCGCACTGCTTGTAGAACGCCTATTCATGAGCGCTACAGCCATGAGGCGTGAAATGGGTATCGGAGACCTGTACGTGATCCATGCCTTAGGCGTTCTTGAAGATGTCGCGGAAGAGCGCGGGGATGCCGAGGTTTTCGTTCATCCGGCCGATGGCGTCGGAATAGAGGTCAAGCTTTTCCTTGCCGGAAAGGTCGGGCGCTTTCGGTCGCGCCCAGCCGTAGTGGGCAAAGTCGCCGGCAAAGAAGCTGCATTGGCCGCCAAGGTCTGCGGCTTCGCTGTCCATGTCGTCCATGAACTTGTAGATGAGCGCGATGGTGATCTGTTCGACCTGCGATTTGGGGTCCGGCACCTTGCCGACGAGGATGTCGCGGCAGGTGTCGATACGGCGCTTGGTTTCGGTGTCGAGCATGGGGGTTAGTGTTCCTTGGCCAGCAGGTTGGGGCGATGGGTTTGCAGCCATTGCCGGGTGTGGGCGAGCAGGGCGTTGGCCTGTGCCAGGCATTCGGTGACAGCGGCGTCGGTGATCGGGTCGCCTTCGTAGTCGTTAAGGTTGCGCTGTTTGCGCAGGGCGTCGAGAACAATCACGATGTCTTGCGCTGCGCCCATGGATTTGGGCAGGGTTTGCAGGGCCGTCTGGTGGTGGCCCGGCTGGCTGGTCGAGGTGCGGTAGCCATTGGCCCAGAGGCCGATCATGGCGCATTGCATGATGGCCTTGTAGGCGGTATCGAAGCGATTGTCGGCGCTGAGTTCGGGCAGGCGGGCGTCGGCCAGGTTGCGTTCGGCCGAGGCGAGCAGGCGCTGCAGGCCAGCCGGCGTAACATCAAACGGCTGGAGCCGATGGATGGCCAGCAAGTTTTCCAAGGTCATGTTCTGTTCCGATGACGAAAAGTTTGGGGTTGGAGAGGAGGTTTCCGATGAAGGGTTCCTGCGCGTTTAGTCGGCGGGTGAATTCAGTAGCGGTGTAGATCACCGGGTTGATTTCGCGTTGCAACTGTTCCTGTGCCGGATAGAGCGCCTTGATAGTGTCGCCAAAGGTGTTGTCGCCGATGAGGAGCAGATCGACATCGCTGTGCGCGTTTTCCTCTCCACGCGCCAGCGAGCCGAAGATCAGCGCCAGTTGGGGTTCTGGGGCGAGCGTGCGCAAGGCGCCGGCCAAAACGCTGACGGCACCGCTGGTCTTTCGGAAAAGTCCGGCCAGTTCGGGGAATACGGGATGGTCAAGGTTGGCTCGGTAACGTACCTGATTGCCCTGTTGCTCTCGCAGCAGCAACCCAGTTGCGGCCAGGCGGGCGAGTTCCTTGTGCAGGGTGCCCGGCGTGGTGCCTGTCAGCCGTGCCAGTTCGCGCACGTGGTAGCTGCTGTCCGGATGCAGGAGCAGTTGGGTGAGTGCGCGTTGGCGGTAGGTGCCGAATAAGAGGTCGAGCAGCACGGTTGGTGAATAGTGTAGTCGTTATGGCTACGATTGTAGCTTATTCGGCTACGTTTTCCTAGATTCTTTAATTTGGCCGATAGCGCGTTTCGGGCGGCTGGTCGAGCAGGGATTTGCGGAATTCGTCGTCGAGCAGTTCATCCTTGCTCTTGAAACCCCGGATGATCCCGAAGCAGACCAAGGCGCGTTGTTGTTCCCTCAAAGTGTCACTTGCGAACAGCCGATTTCTTCGCTTTGCGTCCGCGCACAGTAGCCGCCAGCGCCAGGCGCCCCCAGGGCAGCATTTCGGCCGGGCTTTCCAGCGCTTCTTCGGGCACCGTCCAGTAATTCATCGTCTCCGTGCGCCCGTCCTTGTACGTGAAGCAGAACGGTTCGCCGCCGGCCTGCCGGAAAGCGTCGGCGCTCTCTGCGTCGGCCTTCAGGTAAAGCGTCTCGTAGGCGACGATGGCGAAGAAAAGTTCGTCGCAGTAGAAGCCCCAGCCGCCGAACATGGCCTTGACGCGGATCGTACCGAGCGGTGCGAACAGTTCGCAGGCGTGTTTGACGAGTTCGGGTAGCGGGCGGGCCATGATGGTGTTACCCCAGATTCAGCCGCCGGCATATTTCCAGCGTCAGCACCGACTGGTTCATCGAATAGAAGTGCAGTCCCGGTGCGCCGCCCGCGAGCAGGCGTTCGCACAGCTCGGTGACGACGTCGAGGCCGAAGGCACGGACGGCATCCGCGTCGTCGAAAAAGCCCTCGAACTTTCGGCGCATCCAGCGCGGCAACTCGGCACCGCAGGCGTCCGAAAAGCGTGCCAGCTTGGAGAAACTGACAATGGGCATGATGCCGGGGATGATCGGGATGTCGACACCGAGTGCGCGCACTTCATCGACAAAGTGGAAATAGGCGTCGGCGTTGTAGAAGTATTGGGTGATCGCCGAGTTGGCGCCGGCTTTGGCTTTTCTGGCGAAGGCGGCCAGGTCGTCGCGCGGGTTGCGCGCCTGCGGGTGCCATTCGGGGTAGGCGGCAACTTCGAGCCGGAAATGGTCGCCGGTCTCCTTGCGGATGAATTCGACCAGCTCGTTGGCGTAACGGAATTCGCCGGCCTCGGCCATGCCTGAAGGCAGGTCGCCGCGCAGGGCGACAATGCGGCGGATGTCCGCCGCCCGGTATTCCTGCAGGATCTCGCGAACGTTTTCGCGCGTCGAACCGACGCACGACAGGTGCGGCGCGGCAGAAAAGCCTTCGGCGGCGATTTCCTTGACGACGGAGAACGTGCGATCGCGAGTCGATCCGCCGGCGCCGAAAGTGACGGAAAAGTATTCGGGCTTGAGCACCGCCAGCTTCGAGCGCACGACGCGCAGCTTGTCGACGCCCTCAGGTGTTTGCGGCGGGAAAAATTCGATGGAGAGTTCGGTGTGTTTCATGCGGATCGATCACATTCGTGGTGGTGGTCAATGTTTGCCGGAAAGCAGCAGACCGGACAGCGCCCATGAGATGACGCTGTAGAGGAGTGAGCCGAGAACCGCCGGCCAGAAGCTGCCGACGACGAAACCTTCAATCAGCGAACCCGCCAGCCAGAACATCAGGCCGTTGATGACGAAGATGAAGAGTCCGAGCGTCAGCAGGGTGACCGGCAGCGTCAGCAGTACCAGCAGGGGGCGCACTACGGTATTGACCAGCCCGAGCAGCAGCGCCGCAAGCAGCGCCGCGCCGAACGAGGCGATGTGGACTGCCGGCAGTACGTAAGCGACGGCGAGCAGTGCAACGGCATTGAGTATCCAGAGCAGAATCAGGCGCATGGCGTTCCCCTTTTGGTTGGGCTTGGTTTAGTAGCGGTAGTGATCAGCCTTGTACGGGCCTTCGACCGGAACCCCGATGTAGGCGGCCTGATCCGGGCGCAATACGCTGAGCTGCGAGTTGAGCTTCTTCAACTGCAGGCGGGCGACCTTCTCGTCGAGGTGCTTGGGTAGGGTGTAGACACCCACCGGGTAGTCGGCGTTGCGCGTGAACAGTTCGATCTGGGCAATCGTCTGGTTGGCAAACGACGAGCTCATGACGTAGGACGGATGGCCGGTGCCGCAGCCGAGGTTAACCAGGCGCCCCTTGGCGAGCAGGATGATGCGCTTGCCGGGTTTGCCATCAACTGCGGGGAAGATGACATGGTCGACCTGCGGCTTGATCTCTTCCCATTCGTATTTTTCAAGCGAAGCAACGTCGATTTCATTGTCGAAGTGGCCGATGTTGCAGACGATGGCCTGGTCCTTCATGGCCGCCATGTTGTCGTGGGTGATGACGTGGTAGTTGCCGGTGGTGGTGACGAAAATGTCAGCCTTGTCGGCGGCGTATTCCATGGTCACCACGCGGTAGCCTTCCATCGCCGCCTGCAGCGCGCAGATCGGGTCGATCTCGGTTACCCAGACCTGCGCTGACAGCGCACGCATGGCTTGTGCCGAGCCCTTGCCGACATCGCCATAACCGGCGATCAGCGCCACCTTGCCGGCGATCATCACGTCGGTGGCGCGCTTGATGCCGTCGACCAACGACTCGCGGCAGCCGTAGAGGTTGTCGAACTTGGACTTGGTGACCGAGTCGTTGACGTTGATCGCCGGGAACTTGAGGTCGCCGCGCTGATGCATCTGGTACAGGCGATGCACGCCGGTGGTGGTTTCTTCGGTGACGCCCTTGATCGCGGCGAGGCGCACGGAATACCAGGTTGGATCAACAGCCAGCTTGGCGCGAATGGCGGCAAAGAGGATGGTTTCTTCTTCGGAAGAGGGCTTGGCGATGACGGAAATATCCTTCTCGGCACGTGCGCCAAGATGCAGCAGCAGGGTGGCGTCGCCGCCGTCGTCGAGGATCATGTTGGAATAGCCACCATCGGACCATTCGAAGATGCGGTGCGTGTAATCCCAGTAGTCGATCAGCGTTTCGCCCTTGACGGCGAAGACAGGGATGTTCTGCGCGGCAATCGCGGCGGCGGCGTGATCCTGCGTCGAGAAGATGTTGCACGAGGCCCAGCGTACTTCAGCGCCGAGTGCGGTCAGCGTCTCGATCAGAACGGCGGTCTGGATGGTCATGTGCAGCGAACCG
>JANNNT010000308.1:0-2755 GCA_031398685.1 Rhodocyclaceae bacterium
GTTGAGGTGGCCGAATATACGGCCTTGCAGGTCAAGCAGGCGGTGGTCGGCAACGGCCACGCCGACAAGATACAGGTGCAGCATATGGTGCGCCGCCTGCTGTCCTTGCCTGGCGACCCCAGCCCGGATGCTGCCGACGCCCTGGCCTGCGCCATCACTCACGCGCATGGCGGCCAGGGATTGGGCGCACTGGTGACGAAGGGGTTTCGCGTGCGCAACGGGCGAATGACTGAAGTCAGATGAAAGGGATTGAACGATGATTGGCCGCCTCACCGGAACATTGCTGGAAAAAAACCCGCCGCAAGTCATTGTCGACGTGCACGGACTCGGTTATGAAGTCGATGTGCCGATGAGCACGTTTTACAACCTGCCCGCCAGCGGCGAGAAAATCACGCTGCTTACGCATTTTGTGGTGCGTGAGGATGGACAGTTTCTATATGGTTTCAGTAGCGAATCCGAACGTTTCGCCTTCCGCCAGTTGATCAAGATCTCCGGAATCGGCGCACGCATGGCGCTGGCCGTACTTTCGGGACTTTCGGTCAACGATCTGGCCCAAGCCATCGCACGTCAGGAGGTCGGGCGGCTGATCAAGGTGCCGGGTATCGGCAAAAAAACGGCCGAGCGCCTGCTGCTCGAACTCAAGGGCAAACTGGCCGACGCCCTGCCGTCTGCCGCCTTTGCTGTTGAAGACTGCCAGCATGACATCCTCAATGCGCTGCTGGCGCTGGGTTACAATGACCGCGAAGCCGCGGCGGCCATGAAGCCGCTGGCTGTCGGCGTTTCCACGTCGGATGGCATCCGTCAGGCGCTTAAACAACTCTCGAAGGCATGAGCCAACAGATATCTCCCGCGCAAAAGCAGATCATCCAGATCGCCATCGTTGCGCTCCTGCTGATCGGCTGTATTGCCGTATTGATGCCGTTCACCGGCACCCTGCTTTTTGCTGTCGTGATTTGCGTCACCACGGCACCGCTGCGCAACCGTCTTCTCAAGCTCTGTGGCGGACGCGGTAGTCTGGCGGCAGTACTGATGTCGTTCCTGCTCTTATTGGTGATGGTCGCTCCGCTGGCCTTGCTGTCCGGCTCGCTGGCCGACGGCATCGAATCGGCCATTCGCCACTTCAAACCCATGCTTGAAAGCGGGTTGCCCACCGACCCTCCGGCATGGCTCGCCAACCTGCCCGTCTTTGGCTCGGACATCAGCGCGTACTGGCACAAACTGGCGGCCAGCCGGGAAGAAATGAATTCGTTGCTGCGCCAGCTCCTCGACCCTACGCGCAAACTTGCGCTGGCCACCGTAACGATGTTTGGCCAAGGTTTGCTGCAATTGGTGCTGGTCATCTTCTTCGTATTCTTCATGTTCCGTGACGCCGAAACCTACGCCAATGTGCTGCGCACCGGCAGCCGAAAACTGGCCGGCAATCTTGGCGAACGCATGCTCAAACTGGCTGAAGGCACGGTAACCGGTGTCATGGTCGGGATTGTCGGCACCGCCGCCGCACAATCGCTGGTGGCCATGATCGGATTCATCATCGCCGGCGTTCCCGGCGTGACCATTCTCACCGTGGCCACTTTTTTCTTCTCGATGGTCCCGGTGGTCGGCGCCACGCTGATCTGGCTGGGCTCCGCCGCCTGGCTCTACGATGGCGGGCAAACGGGCTGGGCCATCTTCATGATCCTGTGGGGCATGTTCGGAATCAGCAGCGTCGATAATTTCGTCAAGCCCATCCTGATTTCCCGCACCTCCAGTCTGCCGCTTCTGCTAATTGTTGTCGGCGTCTTCGGCGGCGTGCTGGTTTTCGGTTTTATCGGCCTTTTTCTCGGGCCGACACTGCTCGCGCTCGGCCAGGTGCTGATCCGCGAGTGGCTGGATCACCCGGACTACGAAGGCCCTTCCATTTAGCCATGATCGAAATAGACAAATTCGGCGATAACTTTGGCGACAGCGCCAGCGAGTTGCCAGTCGACCGCCTGATTTCCCCGGAATCCAAATCGACGCAGGAAGAGGCGATTGAACGCGCGCTGCGCCCCAAACGTCTGGCTGACTATGTCGGCCAGGTCAAGATTCGTGAGCAACTGTCGATCTTCATCGAAGCCGCCAAACGGCGCAAGGACACGCTCGACCACGTGCTGCTGTTCGGCCCGCCCGGTCTGGGCAAGACCACCCTGGCGCACATCATCGCCGCTGAAATGGGCGTTAACCTGCGTTCAACTTCAGGCCCGGTGCTTGAGCGGGCAGGCGATCTGGCCGCAATCCTGACCAATCTGGAACCGCACGACGTGCTGTTCATCGACGAAATTCACCGCCTGTCGCCGGTTGTCGAGGAAATACTTTACCCGGCACTGGAAGACTTCCAGATCGACATCATGATCGGCGAAGGACCCGCCGCGCGTTCGGTCAAGCTCGATCTGCCGCCGTTCACGCTGGTTGGCGCAACGACCCGCGCCGGCATGCTGACCAACCCGCTGCGCGACCGTTTCGGCATCGTGGCACGGCTCGAGTTCTACACGCCGGAAGAACTCACGCACATAGTCACGCGCTCGGCGCAGTTGCTCAAGGTGCCGGCCGATCCCGGCGGCGCACTGGAAATCGCCAAACGCTCACGCGGCACGCCGCGCATCGCCAACCGCCTGCTGCGCCGGGTACGCGACTTCGCCGAGGTCAAGGCCGCAGGGCACATTACGCAGGACGTGGCCGATCTGGCGCTGATCATGCTCGACGTCGACCACGGCGGCCTCGACATCATGGATCGCAA
>JANNNT010000313.1:0-10043 GCA_031398685.1 Rhodocyclaceae bacterium
GTGAATGAGGTCTTTCCCGTGGCCCTCCGTACCGACATAGCGCATGCTCGCCGTAATTCGCCGGGGGTTGAATCCGAGTTGGCGCGCACACGCCGCGCGGAGGATGTCGAACAGCTCATTGATTTTCGAAGGGCTCACAGGTCAATCCTTTCGTTCAGACTTTACCGTTACGATCTCGGCGATGGCCAACTGGCTGTCCGGCAGCATACGCCGTTCACGCGTCAAAAAGGCTTTGTTTTGAAGCACAAACGTGCTCAGCGACCTGTCGCCCCTGCGGGTGCTGCGCGCAGATACTGCACCGGCCACGCGGTCGTTTGCCCCAGCACCTGAGCCGCGGTCAGCGTCCAGTACGGATTGCGCAAATGCTCCCGCCCGAGCAACACCAGGTCGGCCTGCCCGCTACGGATGATGTGATCGGCCTGAGCCGGCGAGGTAATCAGGCCAACGGCGGCGGTTGGAATACCCGCCTCGTGGCGAACCCGCGCGGCGAATTCGGTCTGGAATCCGGGGCCGACCGGGATGATCGCCGTCGGCACCAGCCCGCCCGTCGATACATCGGCCAGATCGACACCGAGCGCCTTGAGCCCACGGCACAGCTCGACCGTCTCGTCGGCAGTCCAGCCGCCTTCGACCCAGTCGGTGGCTGAAAGGCGGATCAGCAGAGGCAGTCGCTCTGGCCATTCGGTGCGGACGGCAGCAAGCACTTCGCGCACGATGCGGGTCCGGTTCTCGAAGCTGCCGCCGTAGGAATCCGTACGGCGGTTCGACAGCGGCGAGAGAAACTGATGCAGCAGATAGCCGTGTGCCGCATGGATCTCCACCACCCTGAAACCGGCTTCACGCGCACGACGAGCGCCCGCCGCAAAGCCGGCGATGACCTCGCGGATGCCCGCCTCGTCCAGTTCGTGCGGTACGGCAGAGCTTTCACCAAAGGCAACCGACGATGGGGCAACAGGCACCCAGCCGCCCTCACTTTCGCTGAGTGTCCCTTGCCCCTGCCAACCCGTACCGACGCTGGCCTTGCGTCCGGCGTGCGCCAGTTGAACGGCCGCCACGCACCCCTGTTCCTGCGCGAAGCGGGCGATGCGTGCCAGCGGCTCGATCTGCTTGTCGTCCCACAGGCCGAGATCGCGCGGGCTGATCCGTCCCTCCGGACAGGTGGCGGTCGCCTCGATGATCATGAGCGCGGCCCCACCCACGGCACGACTGCCGTAATGCACGAAATGCCAGTCCACCGCCATGCCATCCTGCGCCGAGTATTGGCACATGGGTGGTATGGCGATACGGTTGTTCAGAACGATGTCACGTAGTTTGAGCGAGTCGAATAGTTGAGTCATGATTAACTTTCTGTTGAAGGTCATGGCGGTTTGGCACGACTACTGAGGCACAACCCAGCGACAAGGATCAAGGCCCCGATCAGGTAAAGGCGAATCTGACGAACCGGCGTCATTGCGCGCGTGTTCGTTATCTAACCGTTTGACGACAAGCTCACGCACTTGCGCGCAAGAATCTCGGTCGGGTCAAGCAGAACGATGCTCTTGCCAGCCACCTTGAAGTCATCGTTCTGCGCCAGCAGCAGAGGCAGTTCGGTGCATCCAAGAATAACAATTTCGGCTCCGCGCTCCACCAGATGAGCGAGCGCCGCCAGCAGATCGTCCCGGCATTCGCCCTCCGTAAAGCCGGCCTTGACGCCCTTTTCGCCGTAAATCGCGTTCATCACTTTGGCCTGATGTGCCTCGTCCGGCACCCGCAGGTCGAGCCCGGCTTTCTCGACGATGTCGTGATAAACGCGGCTGCCTATCGTGCCCGAGGTCGCCAGCAGGCCAATCGCCTTGCGATCGGGATGGTGCTTGCGCATGTACTCTACCGTCTCGAACAGCATGTTGATGATCGGGATCGACAAGTACGGCTGGATGCGCTCGACAAAAGCATGCGCCGTATTACACGGAATGGCGATCAGATCCGCCTCGTCGGCTTCGAGCTTCTTGCACGTGGCGTACAGCGCCACCGTCGGATCGGCACCTTCGCCGATCAGATTCTCGGTGCGATCCGGAATCTGCGGATTCTGCTCGACGACGACCTTGATGTGCTCCTGGTCGTTCCGCGCAGGCGTGTTGCGCACGATCTTGTTCATGAAATCGACCGTCGCCGCCGGGCCCACACCGCCCACCACGCCGATCTTGAACGGTCGCGCCGATGCCTCACCGCCGAAATCCACCGCGTACCGGGCATAAACCTGATTCACGTCGATGACCGGCAAACCGCTTTCGCACAAGGTCTCGGCGACAATCGGGATCTCGGTAAAGCCGGGTGCGATGACCTCGGCGCCCTGCTCCACAAGATCCCGGCACGCCCGGTCGAGCAACGCGACCGACTCGCCCTGCAAGTGCCCCGATTTGATCCCCTGCGCGCCGTAAATCCCCTGCATCACACAATCGCGTTGCACCTCCGGGCGCGGGTACACCAAAGTCCACCGCGACGAATCGAAATAACGCTCGAACAAACGGTGTTTGCGCACGTAATCCGAGGTCAGCACGCCGATCTTCTTCACCTCCGGGTAGCGCCGCTCGATGTGCGAACGCAGCGCCTCCATGATGTTGACCACCGGCAGCTTGATCTCCGGTTTCAGCTCGTCGAGAAAGGTATGGCTGATAAAACAGGGCAGGATCACGGCATCGACCTTGCGCTGTTCGAAACCCCGAATCATGTCGAACACGTAGAGCTTGCGGGCATTGGCATTCGATTCGCTGCCGCCCGGCAACGCCCCTTCGTCGAACGGATGCTGCTCGAAAATGATGTCGAATTGGTCACGGCCGTTGAGCGCGGGTGACGATTTCACCAGTTTGAAGAAAACATCCGCCCCGCCGAGCGACCCCAGCCCTCCAATGACGCCAAAACGGCGCGACCCTGCCTTGCGTGTCACGTTATTTCTCCAGATCCATCAACCAGACTGGCAAGTTTGCCTGATCCTGGAACGCGTAGCGAGGATTACTGTGATGCGGGTGCTCATATAGCGAGCATCCTTTTTTCCACAGGCACGCGTAACGCCAAATAGGCGTTTCATCGTGTTGTCTTGATGTATGCTATCGCCCTATTCATTGACGTGCCTCGTCACAAATCAATTGGCGGCATTTGCCGTCCGCTTCAGGTAATCAAATAACCATAAAGGGAGTAAGCATGAACGAACTCGTTTATCCACGCGAGCGTACGCTCGGTACGATCACCCTGGTGCTCGGTCTTCTGGTCTGGCTGGCCTTGATCGTCGGCACCTTTGGTGGCGCATTGATCGGCCTGGCGCTCGGCTTCGTGCTCTACCTGTTCGCGCAATCCACGCTGATCGCCCACATCAAGGGTAATGGGGTCGAACTTTCGGAAGCCCAGTTCCCCGACCTGCACGCGCAATTCACTGCCTGCTGCGATCGACTGCAGATCAAGACGCGCCCGCAGGCATTCATCCTGAATGGCAATGGCGGCCTCAATGCGTTCGCCACCAAATTCCTCGGTACGCAATATGTCGTCCTGATGTCGGACGTCGTCGATGCGATGGACAAGCATGCAGACGGGGTTCGCTTCTACATCGGCCACGAACTCGGCCATTTGCGCATGAAACATCTGAGCGGACACCTGCTGCGCTGGCCTGTTTTATGGCTCCCGCTGCTAGGCGCGGCTTATTCCCGAGCCCGTGAAAGCACTTGCGACCGGCACGGGCTGGCCTGCAGCGGCGCGCCCGAAGGTGCCGCGCGAGCGCTGGCCGCGCTGTCGGCCGGTGCCGAACGCTGGAAAAATCTCGACGTAACGGCCTATCTCAGTCAGGCCAGCCACTCGTCCGGCTTCTGGATGTCGTTCCACGAACTGACTGCAGGTTACCCCTGGCTGACCAAGCGCGCCGCCCGCGTGATGGATACCGAAGCGCCAATGCCCCAGCGCAATGGCTTCGCCTATCTGCTGGCGGGGTTCATTCCTTACGCCGGGCGCCTGGGCGGGGGTTTTGGCCTGCTGATACTGGTCTACATCATCGGTGTGCTGGCCGCTGTGGCCATCCCGGCGTACCAGGACTACACGGTCCGGGCCAAGGTCAGCACAGCCATCATCGATTCACAAGACGCGCGCACGGCGCTCGGCAGTTACTTCCAGTCCAAGCAGAGCATTCCCGACTCGCTGGACATCGTTGGCCTCAGCTCGCAACTGAATGATGGCACCCGCTTGTCGCTCGACCCAGGGACGATGGTGCTCACCGTCAGCATCGAGCAGGGCGAACTCATCTTCACGCCCGCACTCGACGCCCAGGGCCGCCTTAGCTGGGGTTGCAAGAACGGTGAAGGCTTGAAACCCACACAACTTCCACCTTCATGCCGCGGCAGCGTAGAACAATAGCGGAGCACATTTTCTCGACGCCAAGCCCGCGCCGCTTTCGGGAAGATCGCGCCGAAAGCGCGTAGCACTGCGGGCGGACCATGCCAGTTTGAAGAATCTGCCGTTAGACTGCGAAGCTATTGGAAACGGGCAACACGCGCGGCCACCAAGAGAGACCTTGCAACGGAACCAGCATTACGCGCATTGACTGCGACGTGATGCGGCGCTCGGCGTGTGCGGCGCGGGCGGTCCGCCTGTGCCAGCAAAGGCTGCTCGCCGGCCAAATATCGGCGCACATTCAGTGCGTCGATCGTCCGCGATGGCACGTTGGTGGCGTTAAGCAGCACCACGATGATTGTTTGTCCGCCAGCATTGAGTCGCATGATCAGGCACCGCCCGGCAGGTAGCGTAAACCCCGTCTTCGATAGCAGAATATCCCAGCCCACTTGGCCGACCAACTGGTTGGTATTGCGGTACTCGACGCTGCGGCCATCAACATCCACGGTCTTCCCGCTTGACGTCGTAATGCGCACGATTTCCGGGTAGCTTGCCGCGGCGGCCGCCATCTTGGCGAGGTCTTCGGCCGTAGACCGGTTGGCCTTGGAAAGCCCAGTCGGTTCCTCAATGTGGGTGTGCGTCATTCCAAGATCGTTTACCTTGGCGGCGACTGCCTCCAGGAACGCGTCGATACCTCCGGGATAGGCATACGCCAGCGAGACCGCCGCATGGTTATCGGAGGACATCAGCGCCAGTTCGAGGACGGTCCGTCGCGGTAGCATGCCGCCATCCGTCAAACGTGTCTTGGATTGTGCCTTGGTCAATACGCTGGGGTCTTCGATGGTGATCGCCTCGTCCATATCGGGATTCGCATCGAGCACGACCATCGCAGTCATCAGCTTGGTCAGCGAGGCAATCGGCACTTCTACGTCGGCGTTCTTGGAGAGAAGCACCTTGCCGCTACCCTCCTCGACAACCAGTGCGTAGCGTGAAGCGAAAGGAAGAGCCATTGCCGTAGCCGCATAACCAAGCAGCAGGACGACGAAGAATTTTTTAAACATTCTGAAACACCCGATCCCATTTTCGACGCTCGCGCCTGTGATTTGATTACGGCTGCCTTGTCCGAACCTTGAGCCTTCAAATTGGCGAAGTTTCAGGATTGGCCGGTACTCTTAAACCTTGGCACTAACCAGCGCGCCGACCTGTGTGGCTGACGTTTGCGCGAGCACCCGGTGCGGATCATTGAAAGCAGACGCAGCGCGAGAGTAGAGTGGCGATCCGCGGCTCGCGGCCTATAGTGTGTTGAAAAACTCATCTTTCTCTCGGGGCGGCCGTGCGCCTGAAGTCGAACTCGCGATTCGCGTGGCTTTCCTGAGCGTTACGCGCGCATAAACCGGGGCACATCTTCCGAAGTGCACGTGTCCGTTTTTCGGCCAGGCTCGAGTCTTGAAGTTTTCCCTGGGGAACCGAACGGGAATATACACCGTCAGTGCTTCTGTATGAACAGGGGAGTCCGGCAATGAAAGGCATGATCAGAACATGGCTAGCGGTGTTGCTGGCGACGCTTTGCCTGCCCGTATTGGCAGCAGAACCCTGGGATGCCTTGCGTCAGGGCGGCGTGGTGATCCTGATGCGGCACGCCATCACCGAACCGGGTACTGGCGATCCTCCCGGATACCGTGCCGATGATTGCAAGACCCAGCGCAATCTTTCGGCGCAAGGCCGGGCGCAGGCACAGCGCTTTGGCACGATGTTGGCCTCTCGCGGTGTGCGGCCGGTAGCGGTATTCAGTAGTGCCTGGTGCCGCTGCGTTGACACGGGAACGCTCGCCTTCCCCTCGGTGCCGATCAGCCATTTGCCCGCGCTCGACTCACTGTTCATGGATAACAGCCGCGAGTCCGCCCAGACTACAGCCTTGCGCGATGCGCTGGGGCGCATTTCCCGGTCTGGCGTGACGGTGTGGGTCACCCATCAAGCCAATGCAGCGGCACTGACTGGCGACTACCTTGGCATGGGTGAAGCCCTGGTCCTGCGCCCGGAAGGCGAGGGAAAATTCCGCGTACTTGGGCGCCTGAGTCCGCCGGAGCACTGACATGGAACCGTGGCCAGTCCTCATCGCACTCGAGCACAACGCCCTGGCGGTCTGGCTGCGGACCAGTCTGGCCTATCCTGTCCTGGAGAGCTTGCACATCATCGGCCTGGCGACGATGTTCGGCAGCTTGCTGATCGTCGAGTTGTGCCTGCTGGGCGTGATCCGGCATATAGAGGTAGTCGCCCTGGCTCGTCGGGTATTGCCGTGGACATTGCTCGGCTTTCTGCTGGAGGCCGGGACCGGTCTCAGCATGTTTTTCGCACGCGCAGCGGAACTGATTGCCAACCCGGTATTTCTCATCAAGATGTTGCTGGTCATGACGGCAGGTCTCAACGCGGCGTGGCTGCACAGTCGCGGCCCACTGGATGTGTCGAGCCTGCAGACGCGCATTCAGGCCGTGCTTTCGCTGTCGATCTGGCTGACGGTCATTGTGTGTGGCCGCTGGATCGCTTACTTCTGAGGAGTGAATCATGGAACGCAGAAAATTCATCATGGGTTTCCCGCTGGTGCTGGCAAGCCGCCCGTTGTGGGCACATCACGGCTGGAGCAGTTTTGACGAGACGCGCCCGATCTATCTTGCAGGCAAAGTGGCGAGTGTGCGTTGGCAGAATCCGCATGCCGAACTGATGCTCGATCTGGCCAACCCCCTGGTGTTGCCGGCCACCCTGAAGACCCGAACGGCGCCAAAACAGTCGGCGCCGGTGGATGCGGCCAGCCTCTTTGCCAAAGCCGTGTTACCCACCCGCCGCGATGCCCAATGGGAAATCGAACTGTCGCCGCTGACGCGGTTGCAGGCTTGGAATACGACGGAAATCAAGGCCGGAGAACTGCTGGAACTGGTGGGCTATACCTCTGCCGGCGAGAAGGGCGACGCCATCCTGCGCGTCGAATTCCTGATTCGGGGCGATACGGTGACACCGTTGCGCTCTTCGCCCGCCTAGCGTAACGCCTTGACGTTGGTGTCGATCACGCGGCCGAAGCGATGCGGCGAGTTGCTGGAGTCATTGAATCGGCCATGGCGTTCTCCCGACGGCCGGAGGCGATACTGATGCCCAGAGCCAGGAGCGTCGTATTGAACGAATCACGACGCAGTGAACCTGGGCCGTTCGAGGCATTGCGCGGGTGGAAATGTCGGTCGTCATCGGGTCAGTTAGGCTGGTCTATGCGCCATGATATCTAGCCCAGCGCTCAAGCAGGGCGCCGCTTCGGCGCGCCCCCTGGCTTCACGTTGGGCACAAGACACGACGGGGCGCTAAGGTGAGAAGCGGATTGGAGTTGCATGATTCTCGTGTGAGCCACATAGAGGTGCTGGATGGCGTGGCCACGATCCACTTCTCACACGCCTATATCCACAAATCAAAGGGAACACCGGGTAAAGATCGCGGTACTGGATGGAGTCAGGAGGCGCAGCTCGTCCTCTCCGGAGTGGGCGCACTGGGGCGCTTGCCATCATTGCCCAATACACTATCGGAAGGGTTCCTGGAGATTGGTGGCATTCGCCACGAAATCATCCCCTTACCTTTCAAGCGTAAGGTCGGCGCGCGACTCTACTTGGTTTTTGCCGACGGCATCGACATTGAGATCATCGGTGAAAGGCCTTTTGTCGAATTGGGTGGAACGCCGATCTACTTGGAGGATTTCTCGTGACGCTCAACCCAAGATTTCACAGGACCTGCGCGAAACGCCGCGCAGGTCTCGTTGGCAGCGATCGATGCTAAATGCATCACACTGGGCCGGTCACGCCCAAAAGCAGACCGCGATGATTGTTCCCGCAAAGCGGTCGTTGGTGCATCTTGTTCTGAGGTGGCCTGCATCCCGACCGTTGTCAGTCTGTCACAGATATTGCATTTACATCACCTCCAAGTCTTTGGTTCGCATAGCATAATGCGTGCACGGGTATCAATTCATATACGGACCCGGTGGGTCCGACTAATAACGTTAGGCATTCAGATGGATCGTGACGCAATCGCAGTGGTTGGCATCGATGAACAAGGCCGCTTATATGTCATGCCGCTGACAGTAACCTTCCCGTATGTCTACCGCGAAGCGATGGAAGTGCACTGGGACGATGACGGCCATTACCTTTACGCCCCACCTCCACCGCGTTCGCAGCTCGCTCCCGCGGTCTGGTGGTTTCGTCAAATTATTGCTGCGGCGAGAGCGCAAGACTGCGAGCTGCACATGGCGCCAGAAACCAGATGGCACAACATCCCCTATCAGTTGATGGAAGAGATCACTTCAGTGTTAAGTGAGCGCCATGCCTGAAATGGCGCTCAACCTTGCTCCCTTCGGTTGCTGGACGCCGTGCAATAAAGCCGCGCAGCGCCGGTTAGATTTACGGTGGAGGCGCCTTGATAGACGGGGGGTAGGGAGGTTTTGTGAAGCGGTGGCCTAAGATCGCCTCCATCGTCGTCGCAGGCGCAATGGTGGTTGGCTCCTCAGGCATAACTTGGTATGCCTTGTCCGCTCCGCCTGTTCAGCATCTTGAACTAGCTCAAGATCTCATCGCTGCAACCACAGCGGAAGGTACGCGCATCATCCTCCGTACATCGGCAAAAATCGACTACCAACAACTCGTTCCCGAGTTGGTACCGCAGAGTCGCAGAGCCTTTTGCGGTGTAGCAAGCAGTGTTGCTGTGATCAACGCCGCTCTCCAACCCCTACCGCGCCTGACCCAGGAAACACTATTCACGTCGGCGGCGGCGG
This sequence comes from Rhodocyclaceae bacterium, assembly GCA_031398685.1. Taxonomy (GTDB): domain Bacteria; phylum Pseudomonadota; class Gammaproteobacteria; order Burkholderiales; family Rhodocyclaceae; genus Propionivibrio. Next base: position 9,149 of record JANNNT010000313.1, read on the forward strand.
CCGTGCGCAGCGAACTCGCGGTTTCCTTCCGTGGCCTCACATTGGAACAACTTGCCCGAATCATTCGGGCACACGGCCTGGAAGTGCGAATGACGCACGCAGCGCAATCAAACCTTGACTCGTTCCGGGCGCTCGCACGAGACGCGCTCGCAGAGCCGCAAGTTTTTCTCATCGTGAACTACGATCGGGCAACGCTTGGACAGAAGGGACCGGGGCATATCTCGCCCGTCGGTGCATACGACGTCGAAACGGATCGCTTGCTGGTTCTCGACGTTGCCGGATACAAGTATCCGTACACTTGGGTACCAGCGCCAAAGCTTTGGAGCGCGATGAACACTACGGACTCAGACTCCGGTAAGACGCGCGGGTATCTTCTCGTCAGCGCAGGCACGGCCCGCCGCTAAACCACGACGTTGAACGCCTGCTTTTCAAGGGAGTGGGCGTCCGCATTGGGTCGTCAAGAAACGACCGCGCCGTGAAAGGTTGACCACGGCGGGCACAGCGAACACGGCGGAAAAACAAAGACTTATATTGTTTTTATCAATCGCCCAAAGGGTGAGTTGCGAGAACCGCTAAAACCAAGTGTTTTCGCCGTGCCCGCCGTGTCGCCGTGGTTGAACTGCGTTTTTCAGGTTGATACAGCTAATGCCGTTCAGGCATGAGATGCGCGGTGTTGCATAACGCAACGGAAAACCCGCCTTAGTGGGCGGGTTTCGGCAGGGATCAGGCCGAGCCTACTGGCCTCAGGCTCGCTACGTCAAGACACTGTTCACCATGAAACTGTGAGGCTTAGGCTTTCTTCACCCACGCCGAACGGTAACCCTTTGGGGAAATCTCCGTGTCACCGGCGAAGACCTTGCAGCCGCCTAAATCGGTTGCGGAATCTGGTCAAGAG
>JANNNT010000333.1:0-4077 GCA_031398685.1 Rhodocyclaceae bacterium
CCGACAGCACCCGCTTGGCCTCCTTGATCCGGACGTCGGTCAGGTATTCCAGAAAATTCATTCCCGTTTCCTTCTTGAACAGCAACGAGAAGTACGTCGGATTGAACCCCACGCGCTGACTGATGCTTTCCAGGCTGATGGAGCTACTGAAATTGGCGTGAATATACTTCTGGATCTCGCGAACGGGCTTGTTGCTTTCACTCTTCCTCAGCGCCACGACATGGGCGATGAGATTGGATGCGTAGCTACTCAGCAGCTGAAATACATCCTTCTGGCTATTGCATGTGTCGAGCTCGGCAAAAAAGTCCGACTGCTGATTTTCAATCCAGTCATCCACCGCATTCTGGCTCTTCAATCCAAAGCGCAGGACCTGAATGCATTCCTCGCAGATTGCGCCGATGGCTTTCCCGGTCATCCCTTCATGGGATGCCGCCACACCAGCGATTCCTTCAAGTGCCGTTCGGATCTCAGAGTCATCCAAAATCTCCACGCCCTTCAGAAGCCTGTTGCGCACCTTGGCGGTGATGATTTGATTGACGATTTCGGGGGTTTCCTGGCCCCCTGCCCGCTCGATGACCCTGCCGGGGCCGTAGATCAGACGGTTGGCAACGGCGCATTCCGCCTCTCTGAGCGATGCGAACAGTTCATTGATGTCCACAGATTGACGGCCGAGTCCAACGCTAACCTTGATTCGGTCGAACAGTTCGCTCTGCGACTGGAGCTCATCAATCACCGCGACCATGGCCCTTCTCAGCGCTTTATTGTGACCCGCGCTGAAATTCACGATGCCGTAGATTCCACGATCGGTCGGGTACAGCAACAAGGCATGACACTTGGCGAGCAGCGCCTCTTTGATCACTCCCGTGCTCTTCTCCATCAACAGCTTGCGCACATTGGCGTTGAGCGATTCGAAATGCACATCCGCTTTCACGATGAACGCCTGAAACAGATCGGCCTTGAAGTTCAGGCTGAAGTCGCGATTGATCTGCTCCAGGGACACCGGCCCCTGGCGCTTCTCCGTAACCAGCAGGCTGGTCATGAACTGCTCGTGGAGCATCCTCACATCGCTTTCGATCCGGGCTGAGTAGTTTTCCTCCCGCTGCCTCGCCTGATCCCGTTCGCCGTACCTCTCGACCATTTTTCGCAGGGTCTGGTTGATTTCAACCGCTTTCAATGGTTTGAGCAGGTAATCTTCGACACCGAAGCGAATGGCCTTCTGGGCATAGTCGAAATGGCGATAGCCGCTGATGATGATGAAATCGATGTCGGGATTCAGGCGCTTGGCGCGCTCGATCAGTTCAATGCCATCGTATCCAGGCATGCGGATGTCGGTGATGACGATGTCCGGCTGAAGGTCTTCAATCATGGCCAGTGCTGAAATCCCGTCGTGGGCCGTGGCCACCAGTTCCAGCCCGAGTTCATCCCACTGGATCAGATTCCTGATCAGCAGCGCCACCTTCGGCTCATCATCAGCAATGATTACACGGCACATGCGAACCACTCCTTACCCGAAAACCCAGCAGTGTTGAATTGGGCTGAAAATACTGGACGGCAACTGTAAGCTATTTTGTACAGGAGACGAAAGATGAAACGCTTTTCCATGATGAACTGTAAAAAACGTGCTGAAGAGGATAGTCAGGCGACTGATCATGGCATCGACCCGAAAGCCTCGTCAATCGGCGACCCCAGTGATGCTTATCGCAAAAGCCGCGTAATCATTGGATTGCACGGCATTCAAGTCAAAGATGCCCGTATTTATTATCCTGCAGGTCAGCTTACGCAAAATATTGGCGCGGGGCCTGGTGGAGTAAACAAGTATTTCTCGTTTTTCTTCGTCCTCTTCGTGCTCTTCGTGGTTTAAACGCTCTTTCTTTTTGTAGAATCAACCCCATGCTCGACAAACGCTCCAGAACCCTGCTCAAAACCCTGATCGAACGCTACATTGCGGATGGTCAGCCGGTTGGCTCGCGTGCGCTGTCGAAGTTCTCGGGGCTCGATCTGTCCGCGGCCACCGTGCGCAACGTCATGGCGGATCTTGAAGACCTGGGCTTCATTGCCAGCCCGCACACGTCCGCCGGACGCGTACCGACGTCACGTGGCTACCGTTTCTTTGTCGATAGCCTACTCACCATGCAGCCGCTGGAGACCGACAAGATCCACGCCATTGAAGGGCAGCTTCACCCTTCTCAACCGCAACAACTGATCAGCAACGCCTCGCACCTGCTCTCCGGGCTCACTCATTTTGCCGGCATCGTACTGACCCCACGGCGCAAAACGCCTCGAATCCGGCATATGGAATTTGTCAGCCTGTCCGGCAAACGCATCCTGCTCATCCTAGTCACCACCGACGGTGACGTGCAAAACCGCATTCTGTTTACCGAGCGCCCCTATTCGTCGTCGGAACTCGTCGTTGCCACCAATTACCTCAACCAGTATTTCGCCGGCCACGATTTCGAGCATATCCGCAACCGGGTCAAGGAAGATCTGCTTAAACTGCGTGGTGACCTGCAGAGCTTGATGGCCTCCGCGCTGGCCGCCGGTGACGAAGCCATGAACCGGGCTGATGAGCAGTACATCATCTCCGGTGAACGCAACCTGCTCGAAGTGGAGGAACTGTCGTCCAACATGAAGCAGTTGCGCAAACTGTTCGACCTCTTCGAACAACGTACTGCCCTCATGCAACTGCTCGATATTTCACACCGTGCCGACGGCGTCCAGATTTTCATCGGTGGCGAATCCGGGCTGGCGCCGCTTGACGAATGCAGCGTCGTCACCGCGCCCTACGAAGTCGACGGCCAGATCGTCGGCTCCGTAGGCGTTATCGGCCCGACGCGCATGGCCTACGAGCGCGTCATCCCGATCGTCGACATCACCGCCAAACTGCTCTCCTCCGCCCTCACCTATCAGGCCAACTCCTGATGCCGCGTTTCCTTTCCGAACCGGCTTTCCGTCACGGCACGGCCGGAAAGTCGGCCGTAGTACTGATCAACCTGGGCACGCCGGAAGAGCCGACCGCGCCGGCGGTGCGTCGCTACCTCAAGGAATTCCTTTCCGACCCGCGTGTCGTCGAGATTCCACGGGCGATCTGGTGGCTGATTCTCAATGGCATCATCCTTAACGTTCGCCCAAAGAAATCGGCTGAAAAATACGCCGCCATCTGGACGCCCGACGGTTCGCCGCTGAAAGTACACACCGAAAAGCAGACCAAACTGCTGCGTGGTTTTCTCGGCCAGGCCGGGCATCAGGTGATGGTCGACTACGCCATGCGTTACGGCCAGCCATCGATTCCAGCCACTCTCTCACGCCTCAAAGCCGAGGGCTGCACGCGCATCCTGCTGCTGCCGCTCTACCCACAGTATTCGTCAAGCGCGACCGCAACTGCACTTGACGCCGCCTACTGCTGGGCGCAGTCGATCCGGAATCAGCCGGAAATCCGCACAATACGCAGCTTTGCCGACCACCCGGGCTACATCGAAGCGCTGGCTGCCAGCGTCCGAGAACACTGGAGGACCAACGGTCGGCCGTCACTCTCCTACCGGCTGATCATGAGCTTTCACGGCGTACCGCGCTACACCCTCGACAAGGGCGACCCCTACCACTGCGAGTGCCACAAAACCGGGCGACTTCTGGCCGAAGCCCTGAACCTCGGCGCAGACGAGTACCAGATCTGCTTTCAATCCCGTTTCGGCCGCGCCGAATGGCTGAAACCCTATACCGCACCCACGCTGAAGACACTCGGCAAACAAGGTGTGCAGCGCGTCGACGTTGTCTGCCCCGGCTTTCCTGCCGACTGCCTTGAAACGCTTGAAGAAATTGCCATGGAAGGCAAAGCCGAGTTCTTGCAGGCCGGTGGCAGGGAGTACCGTTATATTCCCTGCCTGAACGAACGCGACGACTGGATTCACGCCCTGGCCGATCTGGCCGATACGCACCTGCAAGGTTGGCCAACCCGACACACGCCCGACCCGGCCGCCCTTGAAACCAGCGCGTTGCGCGCCAGAGCGCTGGGTGCCAGCCGCTGAACTCGCCCAAAAAGCCATTTTGTGACAGTGCTCAAGTGATCGCTTTTCACGGCCG
>JANNNT010000365.1:0-3491 GCA_031398685.1 Rhodocyclaceae bacterium
GCGCGACCTCAACGGCCCGCAGCAGAGCTTGAACGACTTCAACGAAGTCATCCGCCGCTACCCCAACAGCATCTACGCCGCCGACTCGCGCCAGCGCATGGTGTACCTGCGCAACCAGCTGGCCCGGCACGAGCGCAACGTCGGCCTGTATTACCTGCGCGTGGGCGCGTACGTGGCCGCCGCCAATCGCGGCAAGCACCTGATCGAAACCTATCCGCAGTCCGAATACCAGGGCGATGCCGTGGCCACCATGGTGGTCGCTGTTTCCTTTGCCACTCGCAGATGATCCGGCCTTTCCGGGCAGAGACCGAGCGCTACGGGCATTACTCGGTGGCGGGTGAGTTCGTCTATGACCACCCGTTCCAGTGGGGGTCCAAGCGTACCGGCCCTGATCTGCATCGGGTGGGCGGTCGTTACTCGGATGAGTGGCATCGTGCCCATCTGATCAATCCGCGTGATGTGGTTCCCGAGTCCAATATGCCGGCCTTTGGCTGGCTGGCCAAGAACCCGGCGGATGCAGCGGGCGTTCCGGGGAAAATGCGTGCGCTACGCACGGTCGGCGTGCCCTATACCGATGAAGAAATCGCCGGTGCCAGCCAACAGCTTGAAGGCAAGACCGAACTGGACGTTCTGATCGCCTATCTGCAAGGAATGGGGCTCGAACTGAAAGGCGCCAAGTAAAGCCATGGATATCAACGATCTGCGATCCATCGTTACGGTGGTTTCCCTGCTGACCTTCCTGGGTATCGTCTGGTGGGCTTACGGCGTAAAGAGCAACAAACAGCGCTTTGCAGAAGCCGCCAATTTGCCGTTTTCAGATGAGGAAGCGGAACGAGCTGAACTTGGCCTTTCTTCCTGCAATGAAAAAAGGAAAACATCATGAGCGATTTTGTAAATGAGTTTTGGAACTGGTATGTCATCCTGATCGTCCTGGTCAGTATCATTGCCTGCGGCGTCTTCCTCTGGACGCAGAGTATTCATCATCCGGGCGGTGCGCAGACGACGGACACCACAGGGCACGTGTGGGATGAAAATCTTGCGGAATACAACAACCCGCTGCCCCGATGGTGGATGTGGTTGTTCTATGGAACGGTCATCTTTTCACTGGTGTATGTGGCGCTATATCCGGCATTGGGCCGCTTTCCGGGTGCGTTCAACTGGTCGACAGCCAATGAGCACCAGAAGGAAGTCGAAAAAATGGACGCCCAGGTCAAGCCCCTATTTGACAAGTACCTGAAGATGGACCTGAAGGCCGTGGCCGCTGACAAGCAAGCCATGGATATGGGCGGCCGTCTGTTTCAGACGTATTGCATGCAGTGTCACGGCGCAACGGCGCAGGGCTCGAGGGAGCAGGGCTTTCCGAATCTGACCGACAAGGATTGGCAATGGGGTGGCGAGCCGGAACAGATTGTGGAAACAATAGCCAACGGACGCGTAGGCATGATGCCGGCGTATGGAGGCAACCCGGATGCGGTTGGTGGTGAAGCGGGTGCCAAAGAGGTGGCGAGTTATGTTCGTTCGTTGTCCGGTTATTCGCACAACAGCGAACTCGCGGCCAAGGGCAAAGCAAAGTTCGACACCGTATGCTTTGCCTGTCATGGTCAGGACGGCAAGGGAATGCAAGCCCTCGGTTCACCTAACCTGACGGACAAAACGTGGCTGTATGGCAGTTCCGATATGAAAATCGTTGAAACGATTGTCAAGGGCCGTTCCAACCAGATGCCGGCCTGGAAGGAGTTTCTTGGCGAAGCCAAGATTCATCTGCTGGCGGCCTATGTGCTCAATCTGAGCGCGGACGGTGAAAAGAAGTAATTCTTTGTAGAACGAGGCAACTCAAGTTGCCCCGTTTTTCCTTTTTGAAAAGTGGAAAAGAACCTGATCCGTGTCAAAGTTGCAAGTGTTCCCGTATGGAATATTAGAGTAACGTGTAATTCTGAAATTGATTAGGGCAGGAAGTCATGGACAAGGCACAACAAAGCTCAGGCCGGCCAATGGTTGTCAATATCGACGGACTCTACGAGAAGCGCAAGACAGTTTACGCGCGCAGCGTCAAAGGCATTTTTGATAACTGGCGCTGGGGCATGGTGTTCTTTTCACAGGCTCTGTTTTATGGATTGTGCTGGATCGATTGGGGCGGGCGCCAGGCCGTACTTTTCCACCTGATTGAACGCAAGTTTTATATCCTGGGCATGGTTTTCTGGCCACAGGATGCGATTTATCTAGCCGTTTTGCTGGTTATTTCGGCCTATGCGCTGTTTCTCGTAACGGCCGTCGGTGGCCGCCTCTTCTGCGGCTACGCTTGTCCGCAGACGGTCTATACCGAGGTCTTCATGTGGATTGAACGCAAGGTCGAAGGTGAGCGGCCGGCACGAATGAAGCTCGACGCCCAGCCGATGTCTGCACGCAAGTTCAAACTAAAGTTTGCCAAGCATGCCTTGTGGAGTCTTGTCGCGCTGTGGACCGCTTTTACTTTTGTTGGTTATTTCACGCCGATCAAGGAACTCGCCGCCTTGGTTTTTTCCTTTTCGCTGGGATCGTGGGAGCTGTTCTGGGTGTTCTTCTACTCCGCCTTTCTTTACATGATGGCGGGTTTCATGCGCGAGCAGATGTGCAAGTACCTGTGCCCCTATGCACGTTTTCAGGGCGTGATGTTCGATCCGGACACGCTGATCATCAGCTACGATCCCGAGCGAGGTGAGCCGCGAGGTTTGCGCAAGAAGAACGGCGGTCCAGATGCAAAAAAGCTAGGCGACTGTATCGATTGCAGTATCTGCGTGCAGGTTTGTCCGACGGGGATTGATATCCGCGATGGCCTTCAACTCGAATGCATCGCTTGCGCCGCCTGTATCGATGCCTGCGATGAGGTGATGGACAAGGTGGGCAAGCCACGCGCACTAATCCGTTATTCCACGGAGAACGCTTTGGCCCGACACTACTCGGTGCGCGACATCCAGATGCATTTGTTGCGGCCGCGAACGCTTCTGTATTCATCACTCCTTCTCGCGATCATTGTCGCGGCATCGTGGAGTCTGGCAACTCGCATCCCGCTCAAGGTCGATATCCTGCGTGATCGCTCAGCGCTGTATCGTGTGGTTGACGATGAACGTATCGAGAACGTATTCACCCTGCGGTTGATGAACACTGACGAGGCGGTGCATCGCTATGCAATCAGCGTGAGCGGGATTGACGGCATCGATATCGTTGGTGAGCGGATTGTCGAAGTGCCTGCTGCCTCCAACAAGAGCATTCTGATTGTTGCCGCTGTTGGGGATGACGCTGCTCCCAAAGGCTCCAACAAGATTCTATTTGACATTCGCGCGATGAATCACGACACGATTGCCGTGCGCGAAAAGACGACCTTCTTCATGCCATGAACCCTAAACTGACCAAATCCAATCAACCCTGGTATCGCCACCCCTGGCCATGGATCCTCATGGCGGGTCCGTTCATTGTTGTTGTTGCTGGCGTGATCACGACCTATCTGGCCATCA
>JANNNT010000381.1:0-9011 GCA_031398685.1 Rhodocyclaceae bacterium
AGCGCGAAGCCGTCGAGCAGCTCGCCGAACAGTGTCCGGTAACTTGCCTCGCTTTCCCGCAATGCCGTTTCCCGTTGCTCCAGGGATTTCAGCAAATGGTTGAAGCCGCCGATGAGTTGGCCGATCTCGTCGTGCCGGACAATGGGCAACGCCTGCGGCGGCTGGCGGTTCTCCGCCATTGCCGCCAGCGCACTGGCCGTATCCAGCAGCGGCGAAAGCTGGGTTGTTAACACCCAGCGGGTTATCCACCCGGCCAGCACAGTGAGTAGAAGCGTTGCGAGCAGCATGCGCTGTTCCATGTCGCGAATCGGGGCAAAGGCTTCAGCCGTCGGCAGAACGGCCGCCATGCGCCAATTCGCCACCGGGATGTTCTTGAAAGAGTCCAGCACTTCCTGACCATGCGGATTGACAAGAACCGCTGATCCCTCGTAGCCCTCCAGAAAACGGTCGATGCTGGGGTTGATGGCGGCGGCGGGGAGGGTCTCCATGACGCGGCTTTTATCACTCGCCGTGACAATCAGCCGGTACTGCGGCGCGATGATCAGGTAACCGCCCGTTTTCCCATAATGGCTCCCGGTGATCTGATCGAGGAAATTGGGAGCGCCGAGATTGGTTACACCGGCCAGGGCTCCAATGACCACGCCCTGCGCGTCGCGGATGGGCGTTCCCATGACAAAAACCGGAGCCTGTGCCTTCCTGCCCATGACCGGCTGACCGATCGTCGACTTTCCCTCGCTGAGCGCGCCGACGATGTAATCCCTGTCCATGTAATTGACCCCAAGCCGTCCTGCTGAGGAGGGAACATCAGCAATTGCGGTGCCATCCGATCCGGCGACAAAGACGCCTCCGTTGAATAGCGCCACAACGACCGGATGGTGTTCGATGAGCGCCTGCATGGCGCCGGGGTCTTCGTGCATGGCCTGCGCGGATACGGCGGCAACTTTTTCCAGGGACTTGAGGCGGCTTTCCAGTTCGTTGTTAATCTGTGCGGCCAGCAGGGAAACCGACGAAAACTGTTGTTGACCCAGCAACTGCTCAATGTCCTTGCGCAACATCTGGCTGGCGTAAAACGCGAGCGACCAGATGCCCAGCAGGAAGACGCCCAGCGTGGCCAGGGTGATCCTGGTTTTGAGCGAATTCCGAGGAAGAATGGTCGAAGCCATGAGGGGTGTCGCCTTGGTACGGAATGCTGTTACGGGGACCTGGGCGGATGAAAATTGACTAGCGCCATAGTACTCTGGTCGCCACGCGTGGGGCGCTCCCGCGAATCCTCCTGGCGACTATTTGTGCCGCGAAAATAATGTCCCGACCTCTTCATGCTCTCCAGGGGCGCTTTGCGGTGCGCGGATGTCCCGGGGGACTAGGCTGAGCTGTGCTGCAGCCACCGCAGAACGGTCGAGAGCAGCACATCGGGGTCGAACGGTTTGAGCAGGAAGTCGTTCATCCCGGCCTCGAAGCAGCGTGCCTTGTCTTCGGCAAAGGCGTTAGCGGTCATGGCCAGGATCGGAGTTTCCTCATAACCGGGAAGTCTCCGGATCTGCCGGGTTGCCCCAATCCGTCGAGCCGGGGCATCTGCATGTCCATGATAATCACCGCGAAAGCCGTTTCCGCGCACGATGGATTGCCTGGACACCATCTTCCGCCCGGTCGACGAGCAGTCCTGAATCTTCCAGCAGGAAGCGGGCGATTTCCAGATTCACCGGTTCGTCGTCGACAATCAGGACGCGGTAACCCTGATAGTGCTGGCGGATCAGGCGCTCGGCATTGATTTGGGTGCCTGCCTGGGTACTGTCCGCCTGAAGTGCCTTCTTGCTCAGGCGGGCGGTGAACCAGAAAATGCTGCCAACGCCCGGCGTACTCTGCAGCCCGACGTCACCGCCCATCAGCTCAGCCAGTCGGCGGGTGATTGCCAGACCAAGTCCGGTGCCGCCGTATTTACGGGTGATCGAGTTGTCGGCCTGGACAAAGGCATTGAACAGTTGGGGCAGCGTTTCAGGCGCGATGCCGATACCGCTATCCTGGACTTCAAAGCGCACCACAAGCGACTCGGCGGTTTCGTCCTGGATAAGCACGCGCAGGCTCACCGAGCCGTGTTCGGTGAATTTGATGGCGTTGGCGGCGTAGTTGAGCAAGGCCTGCTGCAGCCGCGTCGGGTCGCCGTAAAGATCGGGCGGGAAGTTTTCGGCGATGACGTAGAGGCGGATGCCCTTGGCCCGCGCACGTTCGGCCAGGATCGAGCGGGCGTTGCCCAGCAGGCAGGCGATGTTGACCAAGGTATCTTCCAGGACGAACTTGCCGGCCTCGATCTTGGATAGGTCGAGGATGTCGTTGATGGTGTCCAGCAGGTGTTCGCCGGCGGTATCGATCTTGTCGAGGCGTTTGGCCTGATCCGGGGTGACGCCGCTGCGGCGTATGAGGTGAGCCATGCCGATGATGGCATTCATCGGGGTGCGGATCTCGTGGCTCATATTGGCCAGGAACGCACTCTTGGCCAGGTTGGCGGCTTCGGCGGCTTCTTTTGCCTGAGCCAGTTCGGTGGTGCGTGAGGCAACGAGGTCTTCGAGGTGGTGGCGATGTTGTTCGAGTTCGGTTTCGGATCGTTTGCGCTCGGTGATGTCTCGTGCTGAACCGACGGTACCGATGACGGCGCCGTACTTGTCATGGAACGGCGCTTTATGGACCTCAAGGCAAACGAACTGGCCCTGAACGGTGCCGGACTCCTCAAAGACCGAGGCTTCCCCGCGCTCAAGCGTAATTGCATCGCTATCCAGGCAAAGTTCGCCGAAAGTGTGCCACTGCGGATTTTCAGGGTGCGCCTCCCGTTCGCGCTGGGCAAAGAACAGGTGGGTTTTACCCAGAGGTTCGCTGGTGTCGGTCGCGCTGAGGAGCTGGCTGCAATTGGCCTGGTTCGAAAAGATGAAACGATTTTTCAGGTCTTTCGCCCAGATCAGCTCTGGCACGTTGTCGCACATGAGGCGCAGCAAAGCGGCCAGTTTGCTCGCTTGGACCCGGAACGTTCGTGGTGGTACAGGCTATGGAATGCCCGTGATCTTTGGCTTCCATGGCATGCTCTAGCCGAATCGCCATTTGGCGGGGGTTACAGGCCTGTTTGTTTGAGGTGCGTTCTGATATTACCGGTTTCCGACACCGGGATCGGTCACGTCGAATTCACGCCACTCGCTGGCGATCAGCCCTTCGATCGGCCGGAAGTTGGCCTTGTAGGCCATTTTGCGACTATTACGAATCCAGTAACCGAGGTAGAGGTAGGGCAGCTTGTTGGCCGTGCACTGGGCGATCTGCCAGAGGATGTTGTAGGTGCCGTAACTGGCGTGTTCGACTTCGGAGTCGTAGAAGGTGTAAACCGAGGAGAGGCCATCATTCAGGACGTCGATGATGCTCACCATGCGCAACACGCCGTTCTCGGTGAATTCGATCAGCCGGCTGTCAACGCGGCTTTGCAGCAGGAAATTCGCGTACTGCTCGTGGTTGTCCTGATCCATACCGCCGCCGCTGTGCCGCGCCGCCTGATAACGTTGGTAGAGTTGGTAGTGCTCGTCGAAATACATCAGTGGCAGTTCGCGGGCGTGCAGCGCGGCGTGCGCCTTGAGGCAGCGGCGTTGCGTGCGGTTGGGGGTAAACCGCTCGACGGGCAGGCGCACCGGAACGCAGGCGCGGCAGCCCTCACAGTTGGGGCGGTAGGTAAAGACGCCACTACGCCGGAAACCGCTGCGTACCAGTTCGCCATAAATTTCGGTGGTGATCAGATACGTTGGGGTGGCAACCTCCGAAATGGCCCGCTTGTTCGGCAGGTAGCTGCACGAGTAGGCGGCCGTGCTGTAGAACTGCAGCAGCGAGAAGGGGAGGTCGGAGTCGTTGAGGTGTGACATCAGGTTTTAGTCCCAGGCCCGGTGCGCCCCGTCGCTTGGCCAGCGGCCGTTGAGCGGCGGGGTGGCGGTCAGTTCGCGTAGTCGGGCCATGAATTCGCTACGCGGTATTTCGCGCGCGCCGAGCGTGGCCAGGTGTGGCGTGTTCATCTGGCAGTCAATCAGACCAAAACCCTGCGCTTCGAGAAAGCGTACGAGGTGGGCCAGGGCGATCTTCGAGGCATCGGTGGCGTGCGAGAACATGGATTCTCCGTAGAACATTTTTCCGATGGCCAGGCCGTAGAGGCCCCCCGCCAGCGTGTCATTAACCCAAGCTTCGACCGAATGGGCGTAGCCAAGTTCATACAGCGTGAGATAGGCGGCCTGCATTTCGGCTGTGATCCAGGTGCCCGCCTCACCTTTGCGCCGTGTTCCGGCGCAGGCGCGGATGACGGCCGGGAAAGCACTGTCGAGCCTGATCCGGTAGTCGCCTTTGCGTAGCGTCCGGCGCAAAGAGCGCGAGATTTTAAACTCAGCAGGGATGAGAACCATACGCGGGTCCGGGCTCCACCAGAGGATGGGTTCATCCCTTAAGTACCAGGGGAAGATGCCGCGGAGATAGGCTTGAATAATGCGTTGCGGCGCAAGGTCGCCACCCGCACAGAGCAGGCCGTTTGGTTCGACGAGGGCGAGGTCGAGCGGTGGAAAAGCGTCGGTGCTTTCAAGCCAGGGAATCATCGCTGGACGCTGATGAGCCGCGTGACGGGCGGCGTGAGCGTTGGCCGAGTAGTGGTTTCCACGCGGAAGGCGACAACATGGTCGACATCGAGCCGGATGCCGATGCGCTCGCCGATGGCATGATTGTGGTGCGAGGGGACGAGCGAAAGGACTTCGGCACCGCTGGCCAGGCGCAGGGTATAGAGAAATTCGGCACCCCGGAAGGCGCGGTGCAGGACTTCGGCCTGCAACTCGCTACGGTCGTCGTGAATAACGTCGTCCGGGCGTAGCAGCACGGCGACGCCACAACCTCTGCCGCAGACATCGCAGCCTTGCATGCATTCGAGCGGGAGGCGGGATTCGAGCAAGCCGAGTTCGACGGTGACACGATGGTTGTCAAGGACAACGCCGGGCAGGAAAACGCCCTGCCCGACGAAATCGGCGACAAAGCGGTTTACCGGCCGGTGGTAGAGGTTGTAGGGCGTATCCCACTGCTGGATTTTGCCATCGGCCATGATGCCGATTTCATCGGCCATGGCAAAGGCTTCGTGTTGGTCGTGCGTGACCAGCACGGCGGTCATTCCCTGGTTTTTGAGAATGCTGCGCACCTCAAGCGACAGGCGTTCGCGCAGGTCGACATCAAGATTGGAAAACGGCTCGTCGAGCAGGATCAGCTGTGGGCGCGGAGCGAGGGCGCGCGCCAGCGCAACACGCTGCTGCTGGCCTCCCGAGAGTTCGTGCGGGTATTTGTTGCCCTGGCCGTCGAGCCCGACCGTGGCCAGCAGTTCGTTTACCCGGGCCTCGCGCCGGCTGCCGCTAATCGCCGACAGGCCAAAGGCGATGTTGGCGGCAACTGAAAGGTGGGGGAAGAGGGCGTAGTCCTGAAAGACCATGCCGATGCGCCGCCGCTCCGGCGCGATGCGGAAGTCAGGGCGGGTCACCGATACACCTTCGACGCGAATTTCACCTTCGGCGATGGGCTCAAAACCGGCGATGCAGCGCAACAGGGTCGTCTTGCCGCAGCCTGAAGGGCCGAGCAGGCAGGCGATGCTTCCCGTTTCAACACGGAAGTTTACGCCATCGACGACGGTGTGCGATCCGTAGCGTTGAACAATCTGGTCGAGTTCGAGATGAGCCATGAGGTAAGTGAAAGGTTGCGAAGGTCGGCCCATCAAGCCCGACAGGCTGCCGACAGTCAATTATAATTCCCATTCGACCACGGCTGACCATGAAACCTTCCCCGTTCAACACACTCCTCATCGTTTCCGTTGCCGTGGCCGCCCTGATCGGCTTGCCGGTGGCAAGCGTGCTCACGAATATTTTCAGCGGCGGTACCGGCGCAACGTGGCAGCATCTGGCCTCCACGGTGCTCCCCGAATACCTTGGCAACACGCTCTGGTTGTGCCTGGGCGTAGGGCTCGGCGTTATTGTTGTCGGTGTGGCGACGGCTTGGCTGACTGCCATGCACGACTTCCCGGGGCGGCGGATCTTTGAATGGGCGCTGGTGTTGCCGCTGGCCGTGCCGGCTTATGTGCTGGCGTATGTGTATACCGACTTCCTGCAGTTTGTCGGCCCCTTGCAGAGCGGGTTGCGCGAGACCTTCGGCTGGAGTCGCGCCGATTACTGGTTCCCTGACGTGCGCAGCCTGGGTGGGGCGGTGACCATGTTTGTCTTCGTGTTTTACCCCTACGTCTATCTGTTGGCGCGCACGGCCTTTATCGAACGCGCCAGCGGCATGCTGGAAGCCGCACGCACGCTGGGTCTCGGGCCGTGGCGCAGCTTCTTTCGCGTATCCTTGCCGCTGGCGCGGCCGGCGGTGGTGGCGGGCGCAACACTGGCGCTGATGGAGACGCTGGCCGATTACGGCACGGTGTCCTACTTTGGCGTGCAGACCTTCACCACCGGTATTTACCGCGCGTGGTTTTCGCTCGGCGACCGGATTGCAGCGGCACAACTGGCGGCATCCTTACTCGGCTTTGTCATTCTGCTGCTGCTGGTCGAGCAACTTTCACGCGGTCGGGCGAAGTTTCACAACACAACCGGACGCAATCGTCCACAGGCCGGCTACGTGCTGCAAGGCAGTCGCGCCGTTGTCGCCGTGGCAGTATGCGCGATTCCACTGTTCATCGGTTTCGTGCTGCCGGCGGGTTTGCTGCTCCGACTGGCCTTGACCGAAGGTGACACACAGTTCGGCGAGCACTTTCTGGTTCTGGCCGGAAACAGTTTCGTGCTGGCGGGGTTAACGGCGGTGATTGCCGTTGCGCTGGCCTTGCTGCTGGCCTACGGTGCGCGGCTGTCGAAGGGGCTTGTTGCACGCGCGCTCAACCGGTTGGTCGGCCTGGGCTATGCCGTTCCCGGTTCGGTGATCGCCGTTGGCGTGCTGATCCCGGTGACGCGTCTGGACAACTGGCTGGCCGCGCAGTGGACACTCTGGTTCGGTAGCAATCCGGGGTTGCTTTTGACCGGCGGCATCGCCGCGCTGATCTACGCCTATCTGGTGCGTTTCCTCGCCGTGGCCTTGCAATCGGTGAGTTCAAGCCTGGCCAAGGTGACGCCGAGCATGGACGAGGCGGCGCGCAGTCTGGGTGCGAATCAGGGTGAGACCTTGCGCCGCGTTCATCTGCCGATTCTCAGTGGCAGTCTGTTCACGGCGGGTCTGCTGGTGTTTGTGGATGTGATGAAGGAACTGCCGGCCACGCTGGTCATGCGTCCCTTCAACTTCGATACGCTAGCCACGCAAACCTACACGCTGGCCTCGGATGAGCGTCTGTCTGAAGCTTCAACGGCCTCGCTGGCGATTGTCGCCGTCGGGCTGCTGCCGCTGATTTTGCTATCGCGGCAGATTGCTCAACGGCGGTAGGTTTTCCTATCGGTAACCCGCACGATCAAAGATAACCTGCGCCTTCGACCGGTGCATCGCCAGCGAGCCGACTGCCAGCTTGTCAGCCTTGAACATGCCGAGCGTGTCCAGGGCGGGATTGGTGACCTTGACATCGGCGACCGCTGGCCATTCGTTGTTGCCATCGGCAAAGTAACGTTGCGCTTCATCGCTCGCCAGATATTCGAGGAATTTGACTGCGGCTTCCTTGTGCGGCGCGTATTTCAGCATGCCGCCGCCAGAGACGTTGATGTGCGTGCCGTTGCCCTTCTGATCCGGCCACACAACACCGACCTTTTCCATCAACTTCTTTTCCTCGGGCTTGTCCGAGCGCATCAGGCGCGCGACGTAGTAGGGATTGGACAGCGCAACGGCGCATTCACCCGCAGCCACGGCCTTGATCTGGTCGGTGTCACCGCCCTTGGGCGTACGGGCAAAGTTGGCGACGACGCCTTTGGCCCATTCCTCCGCTTTGGCTTCGCCTATATGCGCAATGATCGAAGCCATCAGGGAGAGGTTGTACGGGTGCGAACCTGATCGCGTGCATACCTTGTCTTTGAGTTTTGGATCGGCGAGGTCCGCGTAGTTTTGAACATCTTCGGCCTTTACCGAATCCTTGGCATAAACGATGACCCGGGCGCGCGTGGAGAAGGAAAACCAGTCGTCGGCACGCAGGTGGGCGGGAATGCGCGATTCAAGAATTTTGGATTTGACTGGCGCAAAGAGCCCCATTTCGTGTGCTTCGGCAAGGCGCGAGGCATCGACGGTGATCAGGATATCGGCCGGGCTGTTGCTGCCTTCATTCCTGATACGTTCAACCAGTTCTTCTTCCTTGCCTTCGATGCGGTTGATCTTTATGCCGGTCTGCTTGGTGAAACCCGAATAGAGTGCTTCGTCGGTCTGGTAGTGGCGGGCAGAATAGAGGTTCAGCACCTTATCTTCTGCACAGGCGATGCCGGTTAGGGCGGCGCACAGCGAAATGGCAAGGAAAGGGCGGACTAGGGGGATACGCATGGCAGTCACTCCTGATTTTATAAATGAGAACGGTTCGCAACGGAGTGGATTTTAGCGAGTATTATTTAATGTGTAAATGAGAATCTTTCTCAGGCGTCGGGCAATAAAAAAGGACGCCTGAGCGTCCTTTGGTTTGCTGCGAAGCAATTTCAGCGTTCTACGACGCGGCGCGCTCCGTTATAGCGCTTGACCCAGTAGCCCTGGCTCATGTCCTCAACCCGGACTTCCGCACCCGTACGCGGAGCGTGCATGAAGCGGTTGTCGCCCAGATAGATGCCGACATGGGAAAAGGCGCGACGCATGGTGTTGAAAAAAACGAGATCGCCGGGTTTGAGCTCTTTCTTGTCGATGATGTTGCCAATTTGGCTTTGCTCCTTGGCTGTGCGCGGCAAAAGCATGCCCACGGCGTCCTTGAAAACAACTTGAACGAAGCCGCTGCAGTCGAGTCCACTGTCAGGATCGGTACCGCCAAAGCGATAATTGATGCCGACCAGTTCCAGCCCCTTGAGGACCAGATCCTTTGCGCTGCTTGTGTAACG
>JANNNT010000395.1:0-2435 GCA_031398685.1 Rhodocyclaceae bacterium
GCACGTGTGCCTGGACCAGAGCCGCAGCCTGTATCCGGTGTCGGGGGCTGCCGTGCGCTCCGAGTTGCCAGCGCAGTGGGATCTGCTCTCGCCAGCCGTGCGGGCCGGGCTGGCCTGGCGTGTCGTTGTGGTGGGAGCGGAGTCTACTGGCACGACCACGCTCTCGCGTGATCTCGCCAACGCGCTGCGCGCCCGCGGCGGGCTCTGGGCGCGTACAGGCTGGGTGGCCGAATATGGTCGCGAATACAGCGCCAATCTGCTGGCGCTCGCGCGAGCCCGGAACCCTGTAGCGCGTGCCGAAGATATCGCTTGGATGAGCAATGATTTCACCGTGGTGGCGGGTGAGCAATGCCTGCAGGAGCATGTGGCCGCCCAGCGTGGCAGCCCTGTGCTGGTCTGCGATACTGATGCGCTGGCCACCTGCATCTGGCACGAGCGCTACATGGGCCGGCCCAGCCCCGCCGTTGCGGCGATTGCCGCCGCAATGCCGCCGCGCGCCCTGTATCTGCTGACCAGTGACGCAGGCGTGCCGTTCGAAGATGATGGCTTGCGCGATGGCGAGCATCTGCGAACGTGGATGAGCAAGCGCTTCCGCAGCGTTCTTGCTGCGCAGCCCGTACCATGGCTTGAATTGCGGGGCAGCCCCGCGGAGCGTTGCACGGCGGCCTTATCGGCGGTGGATACACTGCTTGCAAAGGCCTGGCGGTTTGCACCGCCCCTCGAACAACAACCTGCCTGACGGATAGGGATGTTTTCCCTCTGAACATTCTCTACAGCCGGACCCGACTCATTGCCGACGGTCGCGGGAATTGTGAGTAGCCATTCGCCGGCCGAGCAAGAAAATCAAAGCGCCCGTTCGCGATTGTGATTGGGATGAACATCGATTTGCTGCGCCTATTCCGTTGGCGTTTTATCGCCCTTTAGCGCCGCAATCGCCACTTGCCCTTTGAATACCGGTGCGTGGTTCCGTCTTTTCCTTCTTTCCATGCTCTTGCTCCCTGTTCTGGTCGCTTTGCAACCTTTAATTTGACAAAGCTATCACTTATCTCACTGTCAGATTTCTTGGGGCCGGCTCTGTTATCAGCGGCTTCTACGGATGCACAAGCAGATAGGTGCATGAGAATATCATGCTAATTTGGCGCGATCCTCAGACTAAATCTCACGATACAAGGGGTAGGATTTGCAGAATACACAAACCGAACTCGCAATTCACCTCTCAGCCGCTGGCACGGTGGGAGGAATCACCGATGCTTTCCGCCATGAGGCCTTGCTGCAAACTGGAGCCTTGCAGAACGCGATTTTTAACAGCGCCAATTTCTCAAGTATCGCCACGGACGCTAAGGGAGTCATTCAGATCTTCAACGTCGGCGCGGAACGCATGCTGGGCTACGCGGCCGCTGACGTGATGAACAAGATCACGCCGGCCGAGATTTCCGATCCACAGGAAGTGATCGCGCGCGCGAAAGCCCTCAGCGCCGAACTCGAAACGCCGATTGCTCCGGGCTTCGAAGCCTTGGTGTTCAAGGCCTCGCGCGGCATCGAGGACATCTATGAATTAACCTACATTCGCAAGGATGGCAGCCGCTTCCCGGCGGTAGTCTCGGTCACGGCGCTGCGCGACGCTCAAGGTGCAATCATCGGCTACCTGTTGATCGGCACCGACAACACCGCCCGCAAGCTGGCGGAAGAGGCGCTGCGCGAAAACTACGCCCTGCTGTGCACGATTCAATTGCATTCCATCGTTTCGGTCACCGACCTGGCGGGCCGCATCGTCGAAGCCAATGATGGCTTCTGCAAAATCTCGGGCTACAGCCGAGACGAGCTGCTAGGCCAGACCCACCGCATCCTCAACTCCGGTGTGCAAGCCGGCGCGTTCTGGTCTGACATGTGGCACAGCATCACCGCGGGCCGGTCATGGCGTGGTGAGATATGCAATCGCACCAAGAAAGGTTCGCTGTATTGGGTTGACAGCTTCATCGCGCCCTTCATGGGCGAGGATGGGCACACCAAGAAATTTATCTCGGTCCGCACCGATATCACGGCTCGCAAGCAGGCCGAAGAGGCGCTGCTCAAGGCGGGCGCTTTACAAAGCGCGATTTTCAACAGTGACAATTTCTCGAGTATCGCCACCGACACGAGAGGCGTCATTCAGATTATTAACGTCGGCGCCGAACGCATGCTGGGTTACGCGGCGGCCGAGGTGATCAACAAGATCACCCCGGCTGACATTTCCGATCCGCAGGAAGTGATTGCTCGTGCTGAAGCGCTGAGCATCGAGCTCGACACCCCAATTTCACCGGGCTTTGAGGCCCTGGTGTTCAAGGCCTCGCGCGGCATCGAGGACATCTACGAGCTGACCTACATCCGCAAGGACGGCAGCCGCTTCCCGGCGGTGGTGTCGGTCACCGCCCTGCGCGATGCTCAAAACACCATCA
>JANNNT010000407.1:0-4251 GCA_031398685.1 Rhodocyclaceae bacterium
CGCTGGACGTCGCCGTGCAAGGGGCGGGCTGGATTGCCGTTGAGGCCGCCGACGGGCAGGAAGCCTATACACGAGCCGGTAACCTGCAGATCAATGTCAACGGCCAGTTGCAGACGGCAAGTGGTCTGAACGTGCAGGGTGATGGCGGTCCGATTGCCATTCCACCGGACAACAGCATTACCATTTCACCCGATGGCACGGTTTCTACTGTTCCACTATTTGGTACACCGAATAACGTCAGCGTGGTTGGGCGCATCAAGCTGGTTAATCCGCCTGAAAACGAGCTGGTGCGCGGCGACGACGGGCTCTTTCGCACACGAGGTGGCGAGGCGGCCACGATTGATGAAAACGTCAAAATTGCTTCCGAAACGCTGGAAGGCAGTAACGTCAATCCGGTGGACTCGATGGTCAATATGATCAGCCTCGCCCGCCAGTTTGAAATGCAGATCAAGATGCTGCAGACGGCTGACGCCAATGCCAACAAGGCCAGCCAGATTCTCTCGATGACCGCTTAATACAGGACAAGAACACATGATCCGTTCCCTTTGGATTGCCCGCACCGGGCTTGATGCTCAGCAAACGAGCCTGGACGTTATCGCCAATAATCTGGCCAACACCAGTACCAACGGCTTCAAGCGGGCGCGTCCGGTATTCGAGGATTTGCTCTACCAAACGCTGCGTCAACCGGGCGCCCAGTCTTCCCAGTCAACGCAGATCCCTGGCGGTTTGCAGTTGGGTACGGGTGTGCGACCCATATCGACCGCGCGAACGTTCACGCAGGGGGCGCTTCAGCAGACCGGTAACGATCTCGATGTAGCCATCAATGGCGCGGGGTTCCTGCAGGTTCTGTTGCCCGATGGGACGACCGCTTACACCCGTGACGGTTCTTTCCAGAAGGATAATCAGGGTCAGCTGGTGACTTCAAGCGGTTATACCTTGCAGCCGAGCATTACGATTCCAGCCAACGCTCTGACCGTCACGATCGGCACGGATGGGGTGGTTTCGGTCACGCAATCGGGTACCACCGCCGCGACGCAGGTCGGCACGCTACAAGTCGCCACCTTTATCAATGTCGGCGGCCTGCAAAGCGTGGGTGAAAACCTCTTTCTGGAAACAGCGTCAAGCGGTACGCCGACACCGAGTACGCCGGGTACCAATGGTGCGGGGGTGCTCAATCAGCGCTATGTCGAAACGTCGAACGTCAATGTCGCCGAGGAACTGGTGAGCATGATTCAGACCCAGCGCGCCTATGAGCTGAATTCCAAAGTGGTTTCGACCTCCGACCAGATGCTCGCACGCTTGACGCAGCTGTAAAGGAGCGATGATGAATAAAGCGCTATTTCTGATCCTTGTTGCCGTGTCGATTAGCGCCTGCACAACCGTTCCGCCGACCAACGTGCATCAGCCGATGAGCGCACGCCCGGCGCCGCGTCAGGAAAATCTATCCACCACCGGCAGTATTTACCAGGCCGGCGTTTCGCGAACCTTGTTCGAAGATCGGCGAGCGCGGTATGTCGGCGACACGATGACGATTGGTATCGCTGAAAACACTACGGCATCGACCAAGTCGGGCACCAAGGCCAGTCGCTCCACCAGCATCAGCGCATCGGTGCCAACGGTCACCGGTTTGCCGGGCAAGTCGCTCCAGGGGATGGGATTGTCGGCCACTGGCGCGAACAGTCTGGATGGGAAAGGTGAAGCGGCTGCCAACAACGTCTTTACCGGAAACATCACGGTCACCGTAATTGAAGTGTTGCCCAACGGTAACCTCCTGGTTTCAGGGGAAAAACAGGTGTCGATCGGCGCCGGTACTGAATTTATCCGGCTTTCCGGTATCGTGAATCCCTATTTTATCAATGCCGCGAATACGATCAGTTCGGCGCAAGTCGCGGATGCGCGCATCGAATACAAGGAAAGCGGCGTGATCAGCGAAGCGCAGGTCATGGGGTGGTTGGCGAGATTCTTCCTTACTTTCATGCCTTTCTGAGGAGTTTGTCGTGATCAGCATTCAAACCGGCAAAATTCAGCGCCTTGTGGCAATTCTTGCCTGCTGCGCGTTGCCGCTCGTCAGTGGTGCAGCCTGGGCGGATCGGATCAAGGAGCTGGCTTCGGTTCAAGGCGTACGGAACAACCAGCTGGTGGGCTACGGGCTGGTCGTCGGTCTTGATGGCACGGGCGACCAGACGACGCAGACCCCGTTTACCACTCAGAGCATCATCAACATGCTGGCGCAACTGGGCACTACCTTGCCCACAACGCAGTCCCTGCAACTGAAGAACGTTGCCGCCGTGATGATCACCACGAACTTGCCCCCCTTCGCGAGAATCGGTCAACAGATCGATATCACCGTATCGTCGATGGGTAACGCCAAGAGCTTGCGTGGCGGGACCCTGGTGCTGACTCCGCTCAAAGGGGCGGATGGACAGATCTATGCGCAGGCGCAAGGCAACCTGATGGTCGGTGGCGTTGGGGCTTCGGCGAATGGGAGCAAAACCGTCGTCAACCATCTTCTCGCCGGACGCATCGTTGCCGGAGCGACGGTCGAGCGTGAAGTGCCGACATCGCTGGGGCAAGGCCCCTTTATTCATTACGAGATGAGCACCACCGACTTCGGTACCACTCAGCGCGTGGTGGAGGTGATCAACCGTGAGATGGGGCCGGGTATTGCACAAGCGATTGATGGGCGATTGATTCGTGTTAGTGCGCCCGAGGAGTCCAATGCCCGTGTGACTTTCATGGGGCGCGTCGAAAATCTTGAAGTGCGGCCGATGAAATCGGTGGCCAAGGTCATTGTCAATCCTCGTACCGGATCGGTGGTGATGAATCAGATGGTGACGATTGAATCCTGTGCCATCGCGCATGGCGCACTGTCGGTGGTGGTGAATACCGAGCAGCAGGTCAGCCAGCCGAATGCCTTGTCGGACGGCCAGACAGTCACCACCACGCAGTCCGCTATCGAAATCAAGCAGTCGGGCGGGGCATTGATGCAGTTGAAGGCTGGCGCTAACCTTTCCGACGTGGTCAAGGCGATCAATGCACTCGGCGCGAATCCACAGGATCTGGTGTCTATCCTGCAGGCGATGAAGGCGGCGGGGGCGTTGCGAGCGGATCTTGAAGTGATCTAGCGTGCTGCAAGCCAATAAATACGGTCATCTTCACGTATGGAGCCGTGCTAGCCAATGGATATGTGCTTCTCGCGGCGTGCCACGCTGTAATCGCCTATTGACGCGCCTTTCAGACCGATGTGCGAACTGAAAATCCGGTAGGAGCCCAGCTTTTCTGGGCGATAGCCCCGAAGACGAACCACATCGGGCGCGGAAATTGCTCTGATTCATCCCATGAAAGCTGATGACATCAACGCCAACCATTTTGTCCTTGATCCCAAGACGGCAGCCGATCTTCGAACCAAAATCAGAAATGACCCGCAAGCCGGATTAAAACAAGCGGCGCAGCAGTTCGAGGGCATGCTGCTGCAGATGGTGCTCAAGAGCATGCGCGACGCAACGCCGCAGGACGGGTTGATGGATAGCGATCAAACCCGCTTCTTTACCTCCATCATGGATCAGCAACTGGCGCAGAATCTATCTGCACAGGGCAAGCTTGGTTTTGCCAAGATGATTGAGCAGCAACTGGGGCGCAACATGGCTACCGGTACGCCGACTGATCCGGCCGCTTCGCTTGAGGCGATGCAACAGAGCCTGATTCAGCGGCAGGCGGCAAGTTCTGCCGGTTTTGTGCCGGGTACGGGCGCAGAACGCATGCGCAGCGCGCCCGTCGACACGTCGTTCAGTGCCCTGCCTTTGACGACTGGCGGGAGTGGCAGCGAGTTCGTCAATCGCATCTGGCCGCACGCTGTTGAGGCGGCTAGTGCCATCGGTGTGCCGCCCCAATTCCTGGTCGCTCATTCGGCGCTTGAGAGCGGCTGGGGCAAGAGCGAGATTCGCGCCGCTGACAACGCGCCGAGCTACAACCTTTTTGGCGTCAAGGCCGGGCGAAGCTGGCAGGGCGCTTCGGCCGAGGTACAGACGACAGAATATGTCAATGGCAATGCGCAGACGGTGCGTGAAAAATTCCGCGTCTATGGTTCGTATGCGGAATCGTTCCGCGATTACGCCAGTCTGCTCAAGAACAACGCGCGTTTTTCCCAGGTGCTGGGGCAGCAGGACGGCGCCCAGTTCGGGCGTTCATTGCAGCAGTCGGGTTATGCCACTGACCCGATGTACGCCGACAAGCTTTCGCGCATTATCAATG
>JANNNT010000440.1:0-22816 GCA_031398685.1 Rhodocyclaceae bacterium
ATCCCTCAACATGACTCGCCGTTGCGCTAAACACGGGTTACCCACCGCGCCGCTCGCCTCCCGCTTGATAAATCAGCGGGCGGCGGCGCCGTGGATAACCCTGCCTCATCGCCGATTTCGCGACAGCGTGACCGCCGTTTCGCCAAAGCGTGACCGCGATTTCGCCAAAAGCGTGACCGTTTGAAGTAACATCAACCTGTACCCATACAGCATCTCTTCAGCGGTCACGCTTCGGCGAAATCACCGGTCACGTTCCGCGAAATGCGCACCGAAACAAAACAAACATTTGAGCGCATGATGCTTCGACTCAAGTCCGTCGTTCAGTTACATTCTGTAGACGAAAATGCAGCTTGGGCAATGATTGCCCAAGTTGTAGGCGCGGTGATGATCGCCCGCGCTATGGCGACGGAGGAATCGCGCAAGTCCCTGTTGGAGGCGGTGACGCAACACGCTAGGGAAATGGTAGTCCGAGCAAAATAAGCTGAGGAACAGGCAAACTATTGAATCTGGCAGACTGACACTTATCGAGCAGCGCCAGTAACTGCACATGCCGTCCCGCTGCAAGCATTGCGGACACGCGAACAGCGCCCGGAACTTTATCGACCAAGTAGCATCATTCCGCCAACTTCGCGCAATAATTTCCCGCCCACGATTGCGGTCATATTCTGGATGTCACGGGAAGGGTTCAGCTCCACTACGTCAGCACCAACAATAGGTGCATTTATGGCCTGCACAATATCCAGGATGTCGCGCACTGACATGCCGCCCGGTTCGTAATGCGATACCCCAGGAGCGAAGGCCGGATCAAGGGCATCCAGATCAATGGAAACATACACAGGGCCTTCGATCATTGGCATTGGCCATTGCTTATGGTGGCGCATTTCATTGCAGTGCACACCGAAACGTTTGACCTGCTCGACTTGATGCGGGTGTAGCGTGCGAATTCCATATTGCCAGAGTTCTTTTGCCAGCCCTTGCTCCATGATGCGGGCAAATGGAGAGGCGTGAGAGAGGGGGTTGTCCTGCAAATTGTCGTAGAGGTCAGGATGTGCATCGAAGTGAATCAATGTCACAGGGCCAAGTGCATCGTGCATTCCAGCAACTATCGGGTAGGTCACCGAGTGATCCCCACCAATAAATATAGGCCGTTTTCCTGATCTGAATGCCGCCGCAGAAACGCTGCGAATAATATCGAATTCGTCATCAGTTTCAAGAACCAAATCACCCAAATAAGCGAAGGCCTCGGCACTGCTAAAATCAACGCCAGTTTCGGTGTATGGATTTGCTTCTTCGCGGTGTATTGCGGCCGCCAGTAGTGCAGGCGCGTCAAGCGACGAATGGAGATAGCTAGAGTTTTTGTAAGTCGGCAAGCCGATGGCGATAACACTTGCACTGGCTGCATTTATCCGAGAAATAACTTGGCTGACAGTAAGTTTGGCCAAGTTGTTTTGGTTATTGGATTCCATATTGAACACTCCTCAGCAGGATGGGTTGTTGCGTAGTAGATTGCCACGCCCGCATGGCGTGAATACACTGTTTGCACATCACTTTTCTTCTTGGCGATCATGCTTATACAGGCATCAACAAGTACCAGTCCAATGACCAATCCAGCATTGACCTATTCGACTTCCAGATAAATCATGTTTAAACGTATGCCTCCTCTTGGCCCACTGCAAGCCTTTGTGTCGGTTGCGCACCGATCCAGTTTTAGTGATGCCGCCACAGATATTCATCTGAGTCAGAGCTCAATTAGCCGCCAAATAAAACAACTGGAAGATCATTTTGGATGTGAGCTTTTCCATCGTCATACCAGAAGCGTGGCTTTGACGAAGGCAGGCCAGCGGTTACTGCCGTTTGCCGAGCAAGCACTTGAACTTCTGTCACAAGCCCAGCGTGCGGTCAGCAATCGACAACAAGCGATCATTCTCAAGTCGCACCCAACCTTGGCCTTACGTTGGCTACTACCCCGCTTGCCTGCG
The DNA here is from genome assembly GCA_031398685.1 of Rhodocyclaceae bacterium. Taxonomy (GTDB): domain Bacteria; phylum Pseudomonadota; class Gammaproteobacteria; order Burkholderiales; family Rhodocyclaceae; genus Propionivibrio. Next base: position 1,980 of record JANNNT010000440.1, read on the forward strand.
CTTTATCTAAAACATCCCGAGTTGAGGGTGAATCTGGACACGGCCTGGCATGATTTCCCCGACTTCTCTCTCGACGAGGTCGATGCCATGATCGGAAATGGAAATGGCCCATGGCCTGATCTGAAAGCCACACCACTCTGGCACGAGAGACTGATGCCAGTTTGCCGCCCTAATTACAAATCACCATTGGAGAGAAATTCTCTGCGTGGTGAAGTTCTGCTCCATTTGAATGATGGGCAGGAAGATTGGATTCGTTGGTCGGAGCTTACCGGCATTAGCCTCGAAGGCACCGAACATCGTCTTTTTGACAGCCATGATTTAGCCATCATGGCCGCAGAACAGGGACAAGGCCTGGCGTTGGCCGACATGGTGTTGATTGAGTCGTCTCTACAAATGGGCAGGCTGGTTCAAGCACATACGACCATTCTGGATGGAGTGGCCGGCTACCAGCTTTTGTTTCCTGAACATGCGCTAGTTTCAGACAGTTTTCAGAAACTGCACGCATGGTTATGTGAAGAAGCGGCGGCGACTAATTTGAGGATAAGCAACATACCGACAAGGCAATAGACACGGGCTCCTTTGCCATTATCGTGACGGAAGTCGGCAATGGTTTTGATGTCCGGGGGGCGATTTTCGGTAAGCGGCCGCTCGCTCATCTCGCCACAAAGTTTTCGTTAAACATATTCGAATGGCGGCAAAGCGATGAGGTGCCGTCGCCAAAGTAGTAAGGCCTGGATGGCCGCTGAGGCTGAGTTGTGTGAATTCACCCTTCGGCAGATTCCGAAGTACACCGGTCATTCGGCTGGCGGCTTTATGGCGAGGGCGAAGGTCCGCAGATGGCCGGTAGGGAGAGGTCGCCAAGGGCCGCTTCGTCGGATTCCGTTTCACAAAAGTTGAGTTTAGCGGAACGGCGGCTATGGAGAAAGTTGACTGACTGAAATGGGTCGAGGCTGTGTGAAAACTCAAAACCGGATCGATTGCAGGGGTGTCTTGACCATTCCCGGCGCTAAACAAATCGAATACAGAGCGATCTACGTGGTCGTATTTAATTGGCATGATCATGATTTGGCGTTTTCACACAACCTCGGTCGATAGGGTGAGTAGCGTTTTTCGGTAAGCGGTCGCCCGGACTCGTCGGTCCAGTTTTTGCGGTGGGCCACGTTGAACGGCGGCAATGCGAAGTGCAGCTGACGCTCAAGGCTCCTGTGCTCAATGGCCGGTCTGGCCGACGAGCGGGCCGATCTGCTTCAGGCTCGAGCGGCAGGTTTCTGATGAGTAACCTGCCGCTCGTAAAGCTCGATTTTTCGGGGCTGCTACGGCCGGTTGTGGCCGACTGGCGCCGGTCAGAATAGTCGCCAGTTTAAAGCGAAATGTATATTGCACCGCACAACACAAAATCAATCACGGAATCCGGATACCCGAATTTTTTCTCGCCAACAAAGTTTACGAGGTCAATCCTGCAAAGGCCAACTGACCTGTATGCGGGTACCGGCTCCGGGCGTGGATTCCAGCGTGTAGCTGCCACCGGAGACACGGCCCCTCTCGCGCATGCTGGAAAGCCCGAGACCCGATCTCTGGTCACGCAACCCGCTTGGAGCCGTCAAGTCGAAGCCCGCCCCATTGTCGATCACCGCCAACTGGAGAGTGGAATCGACGCGCTGCAGGATCACCTGGATGTGGGTGGCCTTGGCGTGCTTGACGATATTGCATACCGCTTCCTGCAGAATGCGGAAGATCACAATCTTGAGCTTTTCGGGAACATCGGCCTCCTTGATGGTGATTTTCGGCTCGACAACAATGTTTTGGCACGAGGCTTCAAATTCGCGGAAAAACCAGGACAGCGTGGGAAGTATGCCCAGGTCATCGATGGTCGCCGGCCGCAGATCCATGGAGATGCGGCGGACTTCACCCAGAGCCGTCTTCACCCAGGGGATTAGCCGGCTCAGAATCGCAGCCACTTCGGGAGCACCACTGTGCAGGAACTTCTGCTCCGCCTCTTCGATGGCCACCTTGACGACGCTAAGTGACTGACCGATGACATCATGCAGGTCTCCGGCGATGCGTCGGCGCTCGGTTTCCTGAATGTTCATGAGTTGTTCCGACAAGTGCCGCAGATCGCCCTGCGACTGGCGCAAGCTTTCGGTAGCCTGAAGACGTTCGATGGCCAGAGCGGTCAGTTCGGCGCCAAGCTTCGCATAGGCAAGGATAGTGTCGTTGGTGGCCGCACAGGTGCCGGGCACCATGGACAACTCACCCAGCAGGCGGCCTCCGCTCCTGATGGATTGCAGGCAGGCCGTGCAATTGGATCGCTGCGCGTCCGACGCTGGCGGTTGCTCAATAGCCGGCGCAGTGCCAGCCATTGGCGCCGTAGCGCCGCAGTTGCCCGGCCAGAGCAAGGCCTTGGCGGATTCGTCTTTCAGCTCAACGGCGAAACCGCAGCCTTCACAGCCGGCCTCTCGCTGCAAGGCCTGATTCAAGTCGGTCAGCACATCGCTAAACGGCGCATTTTCAGCGATACGTACCAGGATCGCGCCGCGCAAGCGCTCACGGCGCAAAACAGCGTCGATCTGCTCTTTGTAGGTGTTCTGCTCGATCACACGGCGGATGACGCGTCGAAGGGAAGACGGATTGATGTTGCTTCGGCAGAGATGGTCTTCGATGCCAAGGTCATGCAAACGCTGGCTAATCTCCGGGCTATCGCAGTCAGTCAATGCGACGACCGGGATCTCGCCACTGGTCTGGCGCAAAGATTCAATGCAACTGAATCCCTCGGCATTCGCAGGCAGATCACAGAAGATCAGATCGACCGGCAAATTACGGATAATGTTCAGCGCATCATTGAGACGCGTCACCCAACGGCGATTTGGCCTGGTGCCGCCCCCGAGATCATCGAGGCTGTCCCAGGTGCAGGGCGCGCAACCCGCATCGTCCCCGACGAGCAGTATGTAAACCGACGGTGTTTGAGGGCCCGTGCGGGTTGGTCGGATCACCGACTGGCCAGCATTGTTCTGGCACGCGCTGAAAGATGTCCCCACTGCTACGTCATCGACCACTGAAGCCTTACCAAGGAGCAGAACTGCGTCGTCCAACCCTGTCAAGCGGATAGCTGTGATAGCGTCGTTCAGCATGGTATTGCGCTCCTATTGGATTACCTCACCTTAACAGGCTCTCGATTCCGAGTGCGCCCTACCTACATGCTTTCCCCTATAACCGTGTGTCAATGACGACTCCATGTTGCTATTTAGCGACAATTAGTGCTGTCGGTGTTCGCCTGATTTGATGTCAGTGTTCCCCTCTATTATTGTCAGTATTGCCTTTTATTTTGTAGGTGTTCGCTGACATAAAATCGTGTACTGCGATCGGATCGAGTAGCGCCGCAGGTAACCGGCAAGCCCGGCTGATTGTCTGGCGATTCAGGCCAAGACCTGCTGTTGGGTGATGATCTGACGGTTGCGCGGTATTTTGCGCAAAACATCCTTGACCATGACTTTCTATTTGGTGAGTGTCTGCAACGCTGCACGGGAGCGCATTCTTCATTTTCAAAAAAACCCCTGCCGAGTGTTCCGCGCAGGGGTTGATGGGCAACGCCATTTTAGGATCAAGTGCGCTTGACTTTGCGCCGCAGGCTACCAAGACCCGTTAATGCCAGTGCGACCAGGGCCATCGATCCCGGCTCCGTAACTTCGCTCGGCGCTGTCTGGGAAACTTTGAGGATGGCCAGGAACAGGTTGTCGTTACGGCTGGGATTAACCGTATCAATCGTGATCGAGGTATCGCCATCGCCGATGTAGGCGGCCAGGTTGTAACGCTCGTGGTCACCCGCATAGGTCGGAAGGTGGGTCGAGTACGGATCGTCGTAACCGCCGACGGTAATCAACGCGCCAAGGTTAGCGGTTCCATCATCGTAGTTGCCGGCATTTCTCGTAATGATCGTGCCATTGACCCTGACCGTGGACGCCTGATTGCCGGCGCTGAACCCGATGCCCAGCGCCATTTCGGCCACGAAACCCGGCGCCACGGGCTTAAGCGGGTCAGTGAAGATGATTGACGCCGAATCACCGGCAAACGCCGAAAATCCGTTCAGTATCCTGACCGTTGAAACACCCAATGCCGGGTTGGAATAGACGACCACAAGGGCCTCGCCGTCCTGGGTGATACTGATTTCTCTCACGCTGAAGTTGTACACGCCCCCGGCGCCGCCGTCGATGATAGGTTTGACGAGACTGGTGACATCGGTCCTGCCGGCCTCCATGCCAAACGGGCCGCTGGGGCTGCCCAGGCCGGTATAGCTGACGGTGCTGGCATTGAAGCTGCCGCCGGCACTGGCGAAATTGCCATACGTCGAGGTGAAAAGGTAGGCCGCCAGAACGGTCGAACCCACTGGGACACTCGCGGAGATCGTACCGGGCTGCTTCAGCGATGGCGAGCCGAAACCGTCCGATGAAAAACCGACCTTGCCGTTGTATTGCTGAAACTCGATCAGCGAGGCTTGCGCGCTGCCGAACGACAAGCAGCCAATCGCAACGAGCGCCAGACACAAAGCATTTGCCTTTTTCATGATGCCCTCCGGGTGAGATGACTACGGGTTACCCGGCGTGGCCTATCTTCATCCGGGGAAAATCCGATCCTTGATCTCGTTGCCATTGATGCAATTTCCCTGTTAATGCTCGGTCAGCCGGCGAAGCTCCCGCACAAGATCGTCCGCGCTGGCCAGGCCATCCAGGCGCACCCATGGTTGATCGGGTGCGGCGCGCAGGAAGGTGGTCGGCAGATGGCTCATCTTGGCGCCGCGATAGGTGTCAAAGGCACGCTGAACGGCAATGCTGTCCTGCAAACGCCCGGTCAGCAGCATCCAGTCGGGGCCAGCGGAAAAATTCCGGGCGTAGTCCTTGAGCAGTGCGGGTGTGTCGTATTCCGGGTCGATTGAAATCGAAACCAGACGTGCCTTCTGCCCCTGTTTGTCCAGTCGCGACTGAACTTGTGAAAAGACACCGCTCATGACCGGGCAGATCGACGTGCAACTGGTAAAGATGAAGTTAAGCATCAGCGGCGTCTTGTCAGCCAAAACCGTACGTAGCGAGAGCTTTTTGCCCCCCGCATCGGTGAGCATGACATCAGGGACTTCATAACGCGCCTGGCTACGCTTTAGTGATTCGGCGGCCATCGCTTGATGTTGTTGGTGATCCATGCCCTCGTGAGCCCGGCTGGGCAGAGGCGAACCCAGGATGGACAGCACGGCCAGAGCCGGCAGAAATCTGTAGTGCTGCAAAGTCATCGCCTTCATGTTCACTCTCCTTCGTCATGACGCCACAACAGTAGCCGCTAAACCAGCCGCATGTCGCTGGGCAAACGACCGTATTTCCCTCTACAGCCCCGACCGCATTTGTTTCTGCCGACAGGGCCTTGGGTTTGCTGCCTTCCGGCTGGGTACTGGCCCCATCGGTGACGGGCACGCAGTCACGGACTACGCTGTATTGCCCATGCCCAATGCGGAATAGCGCTACCTCTATCTGGAGGATGAGCCCCAATGTCATGCCCCGCCCAAAACCCGATACTGCGATCACACCTGCGACAAATTGCCGCAGCAGTGCGGTTCAAGTGGTCAAGTGGATTTTTTGATGGGCTCGGTCAGACGGGGAAATCGACGACCCCAGCAATGGATCATCAGTCGGCTAAAGGACAAGGAGACTACCGTGAGCAAGCGAATTCCGAATGACAGGCTTCAGGCGAAGAGCGACGAAACCGGCTTATGGACAATGAGGCCACTGCAACAGGCGCTGTGGGACAAGGTGCGAACCACCTCGGGTATATTACCGGTCTGGTTATGCGGCATGCTGCTGGCGCAAGCCGCAATGGCCGCACCGTTGACGATCAACGTTGTTGGTGTGAGCCCGACAGGAGCACAAATTTCCCTTTCCGAATATCGGTGGACGGTCGAGGAAGATGTTACGAAGGCCTCTGTACCCAATAAGCATGCCACGCGCGACAGCTATTCGTTCTCCCTGCACTCCAGCTACATGCCGGTCGTGGCAGTGGGCAAGGTGGCGGGCGGTGCCAACATTGTCGGCCAGGACTGTACCGACCCGAACAATCCGCTGGCATGTACGGATCCTGATCGACAGTACATGGCACCTCCGGATCTTGATCCGGCCAAGCGCTATTACGTGTCCGTGTTGCCGACCGACGGCTACGCCATGGGTGGCGCGTCCGTTTCACCGGGTCAGACCTCGGTCACCGTGTACGTCAATCAGTACCCCATTCCGACGGCACAGATCTCCGTGTTTGTCTTCAACGACAACAGCCCGCTCAATAGCCAGCCCGATCTGCCGCAGGAAGAAGGTCTTGCCGGCTTCACCATTTACCTGACGGAAGCCGGCGGCACCTATGGCGGTTCCGGCGGCCAGGTCACCCAGGACGCCTTCGCCAATCCCCTGGGAACCGTCTATCAGTATGATTCCAGCGGCCAGCCGGTGCTCGACAGTGGCGGCAGTCCGATCGTGGTGACCCGTGGTACCGGCATCATCCTGTCCGGGCCCGATGGCGTGGCCACCATCAAGAATCTGTTCCCGGCCAAATACACCATCCAGGTAATTCCACCCGGCGGTTCCGACTGGCACCAAACGACAACCATCGAGGGAAGCAAGGGCAACGATGCCTGGGTCAAGAATGCTGAACCTCCCTTCTTCCAGGAATTCGGTCCGCCGGGTCATCATGTCTTTCAGGGCTTCACCCGTTCCGGCTTTCTCGCCTTTAACAACAACGGCACCAGCCCGGCACTCAACGGCAGTACGTCGGTCACCGGCCGCGTGACCAGCATCCACAACTCTCGTCCACCTGACTACACCTTTTACAGCGGCAGTCCGATGGAGAAGTGCTGGATCGGCCTGAACGAGGTCGGTGGCGGCCGCGCCATGTACGCTGCCCCCTGCAACGCTGACAGCACCTTCGCCATTCCCAATGTGCCCGCTGGCACCTGGGAACTGGTGGTGTGGGACGAACCACTTGACACCATCATGGGCACGACGACGATCACCGTACCGGCGAACACGCCGACCTATGCCATTGGCGACTTACCGGTGTTTAGCTGGTTCGGCCGTTATGAAGGGCGCACTTTCTACGATATCAATGGCAATGGTTTCCCGGATGCGGGCGAGCCCGGCATCGCCGACCAGGCGCAGAACATCCGTTTCCGTGACGGTAGCATCTACCAGTCCGCGCTTACCAAGAGTGATGGCACCTATGCGTTCACGGAAGTGTTTCCCTTCTTCAACTTCATGGTCGTGGAAGGCGATTATGCCCGCTTCAAATCCACCGGGGCCACGGTGGTGGTCGATGCCGGCGGTGCCATACCTCCACATAACGGTTGGACAATGCCGTCTTTCGGTCGCCTAAACCCGCAACCTCAGCCCGAAAACGGTGGTCTGCCCTACAGGACAGAGACCGGAGTAATTTTGCTTGAAGGCATGCAGACTTTTCTGGGTCAAACCAACCACATCGAATGGGGCAAGCAACTCTATTCAGGTGAGGAAAACGGCGGCATCACCGGCATCGTCCAGTACGGCATCACCCGAGCCGAAGATGACCCGCGCAATGCCTCGGCGGAAACCTGGGAAACCGGAATTCCGCGAGTACAGGTCAATTTGTTCCTGGATTGCGACGGCGACGGCAAGCCGGACAAGCCCGGCGCCGCCGGTGACGGCACCTGCGCAAGCAACGATGCGGCCAGCCTCAGCAGCCTTGGCTATGTATACGACAAACCGGACGTTGACAACTACCCCTTCTGCTGGAGCGACCCGGCCTCCTGTAACCTGACTGAAGCACAACCGGCGGGTCCGGAGGATCGCAAACGCAGTACCACAGGCGGACCCGCATTCAGCTATGGCGACGCATTCACCTGGGGGGCCGATTCCGAAAACGGAAATGCACCCTTCATCGGGCTAGGCAAGACGGACAGTTGGGACGATTCCCTGCCGACCGACTGCCCGGTCGACGTCAACGGTGCGTTCAAGATTCCGTACGGCCCCGATGCCGGCCTCCAGCTCGACTGTTACGACGGCCTGCGAACCTGGAACCAGGTGCGTCCGGCGGTATTCGACGGCGGTTATGGCTTCGGCAGCGTAGCTGGACAGACCAATCTTCCCAGCGCCAAGTACATCGTTGAAGCGGTGGCGCCCCCCGGGTATTTCCATGTAGGCAATGGCGACAAGAATGTAGTTTTCGGCGACACGGTAACTCCAAGCCCACAGGCCGCACCCTTCGAATGCGTCGGCATGGATCTGCCGGTACCTGAGTTTCTGAGCCTGTTCCCGGATGCGCAGGAAACCAACATCCTTTACGCCTTCCCCGGGCAGACCTGGAAAAAGTGTGACATGAAGGCGGTCGACATGCAGCCCGGCCGCAATGCCGCGCCCAACTTCTTCCTGTACACCGAGGCACCGGTCGCCGGTCACGGCGTCGGCTTCATTCTCGACGACACGTCGAGCGAATTCGATGTCAATGCGCCGACCTTTGGCGAAAAACACGCGCCGCCCTGGCTGCCGGTCTCCCTGCGCGACTGGACCGGACGCGAGATCTCCCGTGTTTACGCCGACGAGTTTGGCTCCTACAACTTCCTGGTACCGTCCACGTTCACCGTCAATCCGCCGTTCCCGTCGGGCGTCGGGCCGAACATGATGATGTCGTGCATGAATTCGCCCGGACCGATCTTGGATGTTCGCCAGTTTCTCGAAGATGGTGCGACGCCTAACCCGACCTACGGCCAGCAGATCATCGACCCGTATTTCAACCGGCAGTACAGTCAGTTCTGTTACACCCTGCAATATTTACCCGGCAAGACCACCTACCTCGACACCCCGGTGGTTCCCGTCGCCGCCTTTCCCGGCCGCGATCAGAACCCGCTCGACTGCGAACTGGGCAGCGGCACGCCGATGGTCTATAGCGTCACCGGCCCGCTCGCCAGCGGTCCCTACCTGCCCATCGCTGGCGGCACGCTGACCATTGTCTCCGCCGGCAGCAGCGCACAGGTCCTCAACCCCTACTACGACCCGGCCATTCCCGGTTCGTCCAAGACCATCGTTCGCGATTATGGCTTTGGTGGAGCCCAGGGCACCGGCACGGTTACGCTGGGCGGGGTAACGCTCACGGCAACCACGTGGACCAGCGACCTGATCGTGGTTAACGTCCCGGCCAACACACCGTCTGGTCAACTGAGCGTCACCCGCGCCAACGGAACGGCGTCAAGTGTCGGCCTGACGGTCACCGTCGGCGGCAACGCGCCCAAGTACGTTACCCCGGGCGGAAGCATCCAGGCGGTCATCGACCGTCCCGATGTGGTCGATGGCGATCTCATCATCGTGCCGCCCGGCATCTACAACGAGTTCGTGATCATGGACAAGAAGATCCAGTTGCAAGGCTGGGGCGCCTTGGCCACGACCATCAATGCGGCCAAGTTCAACACCGCCGCACTCAAGAACTGGCGGACGCTGATCAACCGCAAGATCGACGCTACCCCGGCCAACCCGCCGGTCATTGATGAAACCGGCCAGAACACCATCAACCCGGGCCCATTGCGTACCTTTGACCTGCTACCCGGCCAGGAACTCGGCCACAACATCTCCAACAACGAACCGCTGCTGTTCGGTGCCGACGAAGGCCCCGGCATCCTGGTGATCGGCAAGCAGGCCGCCAGCGGCGCCGGCAATGGTCACTTCAACAACCAGGGCGGACGCCATGCGCGCATCGATGGCCTCTCCATCACCGGCGCCGACTACGGCGGCGGCATCCTGGCCAGCGGTTATGTGCGTTCGCTGGAAATCAGCAACAACCGCATCTTCAGCAACTACGGTACCTACGGCGGCGGCATCCGCATCGGCCATACGGAGCTACTGGACGAAACGAACGCCGGCTACGGCGGCTACAGCGACAGCCAGAACGGTTGCGCCGAAGCCAACTGCAGCCTGGGCGCCAACATTCACCACAACTGGGTCGCGCAGAACGGCAGCACCGAAGCCGGTGCCGGCGGTGGCGTGACGCTGGGCAACGGGTCGACCAATTATGCGGTGACCGGCAACCAGATCTGTGGCAACTTCTCCATGGCGGACGGCGGCGGCATCGGCCACCTGGGTCTGTCGGACGGCGGCGTCATTGCCAACAACAAGGTCATCTTCAACCAGACCTTCAACCAGAGCCTGAACCCGACCGGCGGCGGCATCTTTGTCGGTGGTGCGGCGTCCCTTGACGGCAGCGGCCTGTCCCCGGGAACCGGCGATGTCACCCTCTCCGGCAACCTGATCCAGGGCAACAATGCGGGTGCTGGTGCGGGCGGAGGCGTACGCCTCTCCCAGGTCAACGGACTTGACGTCGTTCGCTCGCCTGGCAATACCAACGCCTGGAACACGATCAATCTGGTCAATAACATGATCGTGGATAACGTGGCGGCGTATGCCGGCGGCGGCGTGTCGATGCAGGATGCGTTGCTGGTGAAGGCGATCAACAACACCATCGCCAACAACGACAGCACCGGCACCAACATGCAGGCCTTCCCGACCACCGGTGCCAATGCCTCGAACCCGCAAGCTGCAGGGGTGGTTTCACATGCCACCAACGGCGGCCTGCTCAGTGCCATGGCCACGAACGCCCTGAGAAACGCCAACCGGTTCTCGAACGCCAGCCTGATCAACAACATCCTCTGGCACAACCGGTCGTTCTGCTGGTCGCTGACCGCGGCGCCACCTCCGGGAAACTTCGGACTGTTCGATGCAACCGCGGCGGGTCTTTGCGACATCGGTTCTCCGGCAGGCACCAATCCGGTCTTTGTCGATCTCGCCGTGCTCGGTACGGCCAACCAGGGTACGTTCGCCAACAAATATGTTGGTGCCGGCGTGGCCAAATTGACCCCGATAAACAGCATCCTGTCGGCCTTGTTGGGACCCAATGGTTACCAGAACAACGGCAACCTGCAGAGCGATCCGCTGTTCCTGAGTTCGTACTTCAACGGCGGCCGCACTCCGGCTCCGGTCTTGCCCGAGCTCAAGGTCATGCAGACGGCGGCGACGGCCGATGAAGGTGGCAATTTCATCGAAGTCCGCTACGGTCCGCTGACGCTGTGGAATTGCCCGATTGATGGCTCGGGACAACCGACGACCACCAACTGCCCGCAACTGTTTGGCAACTACCACATCCAGAGCACCGGATCACCGGCGATCAACGCGGGGCTGGCACGTACGGCCAGCAATGGCGTCCCGACCGTGGATTACGACAACCAGAACCGTCCGGCCGCAAGCATCGATATCGGCGCCGATGAGGTTGGAACCGGTGGCGGTGGCGGTGGCGGTGGCGCAGACTTCCCGACGCTGGCGGTGCTGGACAACTTCAACCGTAGCAATGCCAATACCCTGGGCAGCAACTGGCGGCAACTGACGGCATTGGGCAGCGCCGGCATCCGGGTCAATGGCAATCAGGCGTTCTGCACGGGTTTCCTCTGCGCACTGGGTGCCAATGCCTACCTCCCGAACGCCGCTGGAACGCCGCTGGGTCCGAAGCAAGGTGCGGCTTTCACCATCACCGCTTCGACGGCGAATAACTCGAGCCTGCTGCTCAAGGCGACGGGGAGTTACAACGCGCTTGGCTTCTACACGCAGGCCATTCGTGTGCGTCGCAGCGGTGCCCAGGTGATCGTCGAGATCGCCACCAATGGTGTCACCTTCACCCAGCGCGGTTCGGTGGCCGGTACCTTTGCCAACGGCGATACGCTCACCGCCGTCGCTGATGCGGCCGGTCTGGTGACCGTGTGGAAGACCAGCGGTGCCACCAACACGTTGCTCGGCACGGTGCAGTTGCCAACCACGGGCACCAACGCCTTCACCACGGGTGGAGGTCGCATCGGCCTGTTCCTGCCCTCCGGTGCGCGGGTCGACAACTTCGCGGGCGGCAACGTGCCGTAATCGGAATCCAGGCCTCGTTGATGAGGCATGTGTTCCCAATCTACCCGCCGGGCAACGGCTCGGCGGGAAACGAAATGAAGGAGTAGCGCCATGAAGGGAAACAGATTCCGTAAATTGCTGTTACCGGCGGCGATTGCTGCGGCGCTCGCGGCACCCCTCGCTGTCCACGCGGCCGTGTTCGTGCAGTGTCCCGGCGACAGCAATGGCGATGGCGCATGGACCGGCGGTGAAACGCAACCGCCGAACACCTACTGCAAGCATCTCACCGCGGGTGATGGTTTTGCCACCATGGCCGACGGTCGTGTCATGTACATCTTCGGCTTCGACGATGTCACCGGTACGCCGCCTGCCAATGTAGTCCTGGATCTGGCTCGGGCAAACTTTGTATCGCCGACCCTGGAGCTAAAAGAAGGCGACAAATTTTATCTGACGCTGACCAATGTCGGCATGGTTGTTCGACCTGACCTGTTCGACGCCCACAGTGTGCACTTTCACGGCTTCGCCAATCAGGCGCCGATTTTCGACGGCGTACCGGAACCGTCGATCACGCCCAATCAGGGGTCGAGCATCACCTACTTCTACAATCTGGTGGATCCGGGCACTTACATGTACCACTGCCACTTCGAGGCCACCGAGCACATCGAGATGGGCATGCAGGGCCAGTTGTTCGTCAAGCCGAAGCAGGATGGAACGAGCAAGGTCTATAAGGGGCGAACCTACACCAAGTTCGTCTACAACGACGGCGATGGTTCCACTGGCTACGACAAGGCGATGCCGCTGCAACTGACGTCCTTTGATATTGCCACGCATGAGGCCGACTTCAATGTCCAGCCGATTCCGTTCAACGACATCAAGACCATCTACCCGATGATCAATGGGCGCGGCTACCCGGACACGGTCAACCCCGGTGCACTGCCGGCGCCAAGCGATCCCGACAATCCCTACCTTACGGGTTTCCAGTCGCAGATGAAGACCTCCGTGGTCACCCTGGATCGAAATAGTGAGGGCACGCGACTTCTGCTGCGCCTCTCCAATCTGGGAATTTCCGACTTCTTCACCGTTACCGTACAGGGTCTACCGATGAAGGTGGTGGGTGCCGGCGCGCGGCAGTTGCGCGGCCCGGACGGCAAGGATCTCTACTACGACACCAGTTCGGTAACCCTGGGCGGCGGTGAATCCGTGGAAGTAATGATCGATACCGCGAACGCGGCGGCAGGCACCTACTTTCTCCACACCACCAACCTGAACTTCCTGAGCAATAACCAGGAAGACCACGGCGGCATGATGACCGAGATTGTCATTAACTGAACGCAACGACGACAGAAGAGGTACGCGAAATGAAACCATTATCAAGCGCGCTGCGAGGGCTGATCACTACGGCCTTGATCGTCGTTCTGGCGACGACGACGGGCCAGGCTTTGGCGAAAATCGATGGCATTCCTGGAGCATCGAGTACGGGATCTGGCGGTGAAACCATCAAGACCTTCAACCTCGTCGCCAAGGACGCCAGCATCTCCACCAACGACGGCAACACCATTTACTCCTGGGGCTACGCGGACGGCGCCGCCGGTCCGATGCAGTATCCGGGCCCGGTGCTGATCGTCAATCAGGGCGATACGGTCCGGGTAAACCTGGGCAATACGTTGCCGATACCGGTATCCATCGTCTTTCCGGGGCAGCAGAACGTACAGGTCAGCGGGGGTACGGCCGGCTTGCTGACCCAGGAAGTATCCGCCGCTACTGTCGCCGTGCCCGCCACTCCGGTCACCTACACCTTCGTTGCCACCCAGCCGGGCACCTACCTCTATCACAGCGGCACCCAGATGTCGTTGCAGAAGGAAATGGGACTGGTCGGCGCTCTGGTGGTGCGACCGACCGGCTTCAACGCGGCCAGTGCCGACAGTCGAAAGGCTTATGGTCAGACGGGAACCCAGTTTGATCGGGAGTTCCTGATCCTGCTGACCGACATGGATAGCGCCATTCACGACGCGGTGTACACCCAGGTCCGAACCCAGCGACTGGCGAACCATGCGCTGCCCTACGACCTGTCGGCCATCGACACCAGCGCATTCTATGCGACGTTGTGGCTGATCAATGGCCGAACCTCGCCGGATACGCTGGTCGAAGCGAATGCCTGGTGGCTGCCGAACCAGCCCTACAGCGCGGCACCGATCATGCATCCCGGTGAAAGAATGCTGATCCGCGAGATCAATCTTGGCCGCGACGCGCACCCCTTCCACCACCACGGGGCCCACATGCTGCCGATTGCCCGCGATGGCCGTGTGCTGGAGAGCGCTCCCGGGGTGGGGCCGGATCTGACCTCGCCGGACTTCACCATCCGCAGCATTCCCGGTCAGACCGCGGATCTGGTTTTCGAGTGGACCGGCAAGAACCTTGGCTGGGACATCTACGGTACCAGCAACGGCCACACCTGCACGCCGGATGCCAACGGCTACTCCATAGAGACGGATACGCGTGGCGAATGGTGCGCCGACCACGACAAGCCCTTCCCCGTCGTGCTGCCCAATCAGCAGGACGTGCAGATCGGTGAGTACTACAGCGGCAGCCCCTATCTTGGCAAATTCGGCGTTCTTCCCCAGGGACATCCCGGCCTGAACGAGAACGGCGGCTACTTCCACATCTGGCATTCGCATAACGAGAAGGAAATCACCACCAACAACGTGTTCCCGGGTGGCATGAAGACTTTCCTGATCATCGAAGCGCCGAACGTTCCCATCGTCGAGTAAGGGAGACATGTCATGAAACGCACTCATACGAATCTGCGGTCTGGTGTCAGCATGCTGGTGCTGGCCGCTCTCCCCCTCGCTGTCAATCAGGCGCTCGCGGCCGAATACTGGCTGCAAACCGGCACCACCACGGTGCAGGGCGTCCCGATGTGGGGTTACGCCAGCTGTACCGATGGCACGTTCACCAGCTGCGGCCCGGTAACGGTACCGGGGCCGGCCCTGAGCGTGGCACCCGCTGACGCTACCGGTCTGACGGTGCATCTGAAAAACACGCTCAGCGTCCCCACGTCGCTGATCGTACCCGGCCAGGCCATTGCCAACCCGACCCCGGTGTGGACCGACGGCAACAGCGGCCCGCGGACCGGACTCGCCCAACGTGTCCGCTCCTTCACGCACGAGGCACTTGCCGGAGGCACGGCTGACTATCTCTGGCCGAACTTCAAGGCCGGCACCTACCTCTACGAGAGCGGCACCCATCAACAGGTACAGGTCCAGATGGGGCTTTATGGCGCCGTGACGCGTGACGCCGATGCCGGCAACGTGGCCTACCGGCAAGGTGCCACCAGTGTTGCTTACGCCAATCAGCTCACCCTCCTGTACAGCGAAGTGGATCCGGCGCTGCATCAGGCGGTAAGCGATGGCTCGTATGGCACCAGCGGCCCGACGAGCACGCTGGAGTATCGTCCGAAATTCTTTCTGATCAACGGCAAGCCCTACCCTGATGCCAGCCTGGCGCCGATGGCCACCGTTGCCGCGGCTCAGGGCACGCTACTGCGCTTCCTCAACGCCGGGCTCAAGACCCATGTGCCGACCATCAACGGCCAATACTGGAAAATGATCGCCGAGGATGGCAACCCGTATCCCTACCTTAACAACCCGCGTCAGCAATACTCGGCTTTCCTGACGGCCGGGAAGACGCTGGACGTGCTGCTGACACCGACCAACCCGAATGCCAGCGGCAACGTGCGCTACGCGATCTTCGACAGCCGTGCCTTCGACACCAACAACGGCGCCCAGGGCGGCGGCATGCTGGCCTATGTCGACGTCACCCCGGCCACGGCGGCAGCACCGGTATTTGACAGTGCCCCGGCAACGACTGGAACGGCTGGCACGGCCTACAGCACGACCGCCCATGCCACTGACCCGAATGGCGATGTGGTGACCTATTCGCTGAACGCGCCGGTTCAACCCGGAATGACCATCGGTGCGAGCAGTGGCTTGATCAAATGGACGCCTGCTGCTGCCGGCACTTTCCCGGTCAGCGTACGGGCTTCCGATGGCTCGCTGTTCAACGACCAGGCCTTCAGTATCGTGGTCGCCGCGGGTGCGCCGGCCAACCAACCGCCAACGGCAGGCAACGACAGCTATACCGCCGTAGCGCACGCCGCGGGTTTGGGAACCCAGATTGTCGCCGCACCCGGGGTCCTGGCCAACGATGCCGATCCCGACGGCAATTCGCTGCACACCGGGAACAAGGCTGGTTCAACGCGGGTAACGCTAAACGCCAACGGCAGCTTCACGCTGACGTCATCAACCAGTACGAGCACCCCGATCACCTTTACCTACCAGGCGCTCGATAACGCTACTCCAACGAATGCTGCCAGCAATACGGCCACGGTGACAATCAACGTCATCGCCAACCGGCGCCCCGTTACGGTAGCGGACGCCCTGACGGTACCTCGCTGCACGGTCCGCGTGGGCACCGGTTCGACCTGCCAGACGACGGGCGTGGGTGCCTATGTGCCGGTGACGCTCAACCTTCCCAACAACGACACCGATCAGGACACGACGACCATCGACGTGGCCAACCAGTTGCCGTTGTCGGTATCCAGGCTGCGCGCCGGCAATACGGGTAATGGCACTACCGGGACGCTGACGACCAGCAGAGGCGGCCGTGTCAGCTTCACCGGAACGGCAGCAACCGGGATCAAGGTTCTGTATACGCCGGTTTACAACTTCGCCGGCACCGACACCTTCCAGTACAAGGTGCAGGACAGGCTTGGCTCGACGGCAGGCAATACCAATGCCCAAGGTTGGGCCACCGTAACCGTCACCGTGCAATAGCTGAAGCAGCAACCCTACGGAGCAGAGCAAATGAACGCACAGCCCGATCGACTGATTCGAGCCACTAGACAGTGGGCAACAGCAGCGCTGCTCGTCGCCGCAGCACTGCAACTGAGTGCTTGTGCCACGCCTCCGGAGGTTGCGACGAGACTCGCTGACTCGTCGCAACCTCCGGAGGCCGAAGCAAAACTCGGTATCCGCATCGCCGGGCTGCACCTTTCGGCGCACGGCTACGTCCTCGACCTGCGCTACCGGGTTGTGGACAAGGAGAAGGCGGCACCGCTGCTGAACAGCAAGAAGAAGGTCTATCTGCTGGACGAGGCACACAGCGCCAAACTCGGCGTTCCCGAGTCGCCAATAATTGGTGGCATGCGCCAGACCTCGCGTAATAACGTCATCTACACCGATCGGGATTACTTCATCCTGTTCGTCAATCCGGGCCGGGCCGTGCGCCCCGGAGACGTGCTCAAGCTGGCCGTGGACGACACGACCGTCGGCGAGTTGAAAGTCCAATGAACGTCCACTGAAAGTTCAATAACTCGAAGGGAGATTGGCCATGAGCATGCTCTCCAGAAATCTGCTTGCCGCCGTCGTGCTGGCGGCGTTACCGTGCCTAGCGGGGGCTGGCATCATCTCGCCCGAACTTAACGAGCAACTGGCCGTCACCCCCTCCGGACAAGCCCTGCCGGTCATCATTCAGATGGCGGACCGGGTCGATCTGCGGCAGTTCAGGACGCCTGATCGTAACCAGCGCAGCAACAGACTGCTGCGCGCGCTCAAGGACAAGTCGAGCCGAACGCAAGGTCCTCTGGTCAGTGCGCTTGCGGCCAATGACGGAACCCGTCTACGGCAGTTGTGGATTATCAACGGCATGGCGGTCACCCTGCGCCCGGCGGCCGTGAATCTGCTCGCCCGTTTTCCCGGCATCGGCCGCATCAGCCTGGACGCTACGGTCAGCCCGCCGGTGGCCGCCACCACCAGCGCCGGCACCGCTCAATGGAATATCAACGCCGTGCGTGCGCCGGATCTGTGGGCACTGGGCTTGACCGGTGCTGGCCTGGTCATTGCCAACATGGATACCGGCGTGGATCCGAATCATCCCGACCTCGCCGGCAAGTGGCGCGGCGGTGCCAACAGCTGGTTCGACCCGCATGGTCAGCACGCCACACCCCACGATGTCAATGGACACGGCACCCAGACCATGGGCCTGATGGTAGGCGGTAGCGCCAGCGGTTCGGCCATCGGCATCGCGCCCGATGCCACCTGGATCGCGGCCAAAATATTCAACGATGCCGGCCAGGCATCGTTGAGCGACATCCATCTGGCTTTCCAATGGCTGCTTGATCCGGACGGCAACACCACGACGGTCGATAGGCCGGACGTGGTCAACGCCTCGTGGGGACTCGGCGGTGGCGCCCTGGGATCGTGCAACCTGGAATTCAACAACGACATCCACGCCCTTAAGGCGGCTGGCGTCGGCGTGGTGTTTTCAGCAGGCAACGACGGTCCGTCCGCATCGACCAGCGAAAGCCCGGCCAACAACCCCGAGGGGTTTTCTGCCGGCTCCGTTGATAGCCAGTCGGTGATCGCCGGAAACAGCAGCCGGGGGCCTTCCGGCTGCGACAGTTCGATCTTTCCCAAGATCGTTGCACCGGGCGTCAATGTGCTTACCACTGACCTTTCCTTCGGTGGCCTACCGGCGTACGCCACGGTGTCCGGGACATCCTTCGCCGCGCCGCACGTTGCCGGTCTGATGGCGCTGCTGGCGGGCGCCTTTCCTTCGGCGACGGTGAGCGACTTGGAGTCAGCGCTGACCCAGAGCGCCCAGGATCTGGGCGCGGCCAGCGCCGACAACGCCTACGGTTACGGGCTGGTCAACGGGAGCGCGGCTTACAGCCTCCTCGCCGAAAACACCGGCTTCCCACCCGTAATCACGTCAACACCGGTGACCTCGGCGAACCAGGGGCAGCCGTACAGCTATCAAGTGCTTGCCACCGATGGCGACAGGGACAGCTTCACGTTTGTCCTTGATACCGCGCCTGCCGGCATGAGCATCAGTGACAGCGGCCTGATTGCCTGGACACCGACCGCAACCCAGGCCGGTAGCCATTCCGTCGCGGTTCGCGTCACCGACTCGACTGGACTGGCTGACCTCCAGTCCTTCTCGATCAACGTTATCGCCAGCAACCGCCCACCGCTGGCCGGCAACGACAGTTATAACGTTGCCAAGGGAACGCTGCTCAGTGTGGCGGCACCCGGCATTCTCGCCAATGACAGCGATCCGGACGGCAACGCCATCGCCGCCGTACTGAACACTTCGGTGGCTCATGGCACGCTGACACTCAACGCCAATGGCTCCTTCACCTACATGCCGACATCCGGATATACCGGTGCCGACAGCTTCAGTTATGCCGTTTCCGACGGCAGCGTGACCGGCAACACCGCCACGGTTGCGCTCACAGTGTTTGCGCCGAACAAGCCGCCAGTGGCCGCCAATGACAGCTTTAGCGTACCGCAGTGGCGTAGTGGAACCTATACGCCACGGACTCTGGGCATCCTGGCCAACGACCGCGACACAGACGGCACGCTCAATGTCGCCACGGTAAGCATCGTCAGCGCTCCGAATCGCGGAGGTCAGGCGAGCGTCAATACCAATGGGACCTTGAGCTATACGCCCAAGCTGCGCTATACGGGAACGGAAACCATCCGTTACACGGTGAAGGACAACAGTGGCGCAACGTCGAACACGGCTACCGTGACCGTCAGCATCCGGTAAGTGCCGATGCCGTCCTATCTGTCCATTGCTCGGCAGGAGCGCAACAGCGTAGCCTGCCGGGGCTGGCTGCCGATGGTTGCCCTGCTGCTGTTGGCCAGCACCCTGGCCTGCCCGGTGGCCGAAGCGCAATCCGACGGAGGCGACAGCGCGTTGATAGCACTTGGGCAGCGCATTTATCGCCAGGGCATTCTGCCCTCCGGCCAGCCGCTCCGCGGCCTGGCCCGGCCGGGTCTGATCCGGGCGGGCAGCGACGCGGCGTGTATCGCCTGCCATCGCCGCAGCGGCTTTGGCATGACCGAGGGCAATGTCTCCATCCGGCCGATTACCAGCGCCGCTCTCTTCCAATCGCAGCCGAATGTGCCCGCCAACCCGCGCATTGCGCATCAGCTGGGTGTACCGCTTCGTTTGCCCTACGATGACCGGACCCTGGCGCGAGCGATTCGTGAAGGTGTCGATATTAGCGGACGCCCTCTCGGCGATAACATGCCCCGCTACGTGATCAGCGACGAGGAAATGAAGCCGCTCCTGGCCTACCTGAAGACCCTTTCCTCCCAGCCGGAACCTGCAGTCAGCGAGGCCGAGATACACCTGGCCACCGTCATACAGCCCGGCGTTGAACCGCAGAAACGGCGTGACATGCTGGATGTTCTGGCGGCATTTCTGAAGGACAAGAACGCGGGTACGCGCTGGGACGAGCACCGCCGCCAGGCCGGCATCATGCGCATGCAGCGGGCCTATCGCAAATGGAACATCCACGTCTGGGAACTGAGCGGTCCGCCGGAGGCATGGGGTGCCCAGATGGAAGCCTATTACCGGCAACAGCCGGTCTTTGCCCTCATCGGCGGACTCGGCGGGGCTGACTGGACCCCGATCCAGGACTTCAGCGAACGCTTCGAGCTGCCCTGCATTTTTCCGCAAGCCGAGTTGCCCGCCCGTGGCGGCGAGCACTTCTATACGCTCTACCTTTCCCGCGGCATTCTGCTGGAGGCTGACGTCCTGGCGCGTTACCTTGCGGAGCGGCCGGAACCGGAAAAGCTGATCCAGGTGTTCAGACGCAATACCCCTGGGCAAACGGCTGCCCGCGAATTTCGTTCCGCCCTGCCGGGCGCCGAGAAACGCCTGGACGACCGGGTGCTGGACGAACCGGATGACGGCGCGTTCTGGCAGCGGCTGGGCGATGAAAAGGGAAAGTCTGCGCTGATTCTGTGGCTTGACCCGGCTGACCTTGACCGTGCGGCTGGCCTTCTGGCTCGCCTGGGCACGGCACCGACGGTGTACCTGTCATCGACCCTGCTCGGTGGGGTAGCC
>JANNNT010000442.1:0-8602 GCA_031398685.1 Rhodocyclaceae bacterium
CTGGTCTACAAGGTGTATTACGACGGCTTCAAGGCCATGGACCTTGGCGGTTCAGCCGCGCAGTCGGTGGTGCTGATGGTGATCGTCGTCGTGCTGACCGTGGTGCAGTTCCGGTTTGTCGAGAAAAAGGTGAATTACTGACATGACCCACGTCTCACGCGAGGTTCACCATGGTTGAGCGCCGCCCTCTGCTCACTGCGCTTTCACACCTTGTGCTGATTCTGGGGGTGTTGATCGTTGCCTTTCCGCTGTACCTGACCTTTGTGGCCTCAACGCAGACCTCCCAGGCCATCATGCAGGCCCCCATGTCGCTCGTGCCCGGAAACCAGCTCATCGAGAACTACTCCGCCGCCCTGAAAGGCAAGGGCTCCGGCGCCGGCTCCAAGGCACCGGTTGCGCGCATGATGACAGTGAGCCTGATCTCGGCACTGATCATCTCGCTGGGGAAGATCTCGATTTCATTGTTGTCCGCATTTGCCATCGTGTATTTTCGGTTTCCGTATCGCATGTTTTTCTTCTGGGCCATCTTCATCACCCTGATGCTCCCGGTCGAAGTGCGAATAGGACCGACCTACAAGGTGGTCGCTGATTTTGGCATGCTCGACAGTTATGCCGGCCTGACCATTCCCCTGATCGCTTCAGCCACCGCGACCTTCCTGTTCCGGCAGTTTTTCCTGACGGTGCCGGAAGAACTGCTCGAAGCGGCGCGTATGGATGGCGCCGGCCCCATGCGGTTTTTCAAGGACATCCTGCTGCCCTTGTCGACCACCTCGATTGCCGCCCTGTTCGTGATCCAGTTTATTTACGGCTGGAACCAGTACCTCTGGCCGCTGCTGGTGACCACCAACGAAAACATGTACCCGGTCGTCATCGGAATCAAGCGCATGATTTCAGGCGGCGACTCCGAAATGCAGTGGAACATCGTCATGGCCACTGCCGTGCTGGCCATGGTCCCGCCGGCGCTGGTGGTCATCCTCATGCAGAAATGGTTTGTCAAAGGTTTGGTGGATACCGAAAAATAATGGCCTCAATTTCCCTTAAGAACGTGTTCAAGCGCTACGGCGTCGGCAAATCGGCAAATCAGGTTATCCATGGCGTGACCGCCGAGGTTGCCGATGGCGAGTTCGTCGTTGTCGTCGGGCCTTCGGGTTGCGGCAAATCGACGCTGTTGCGCATGGTGGCCGGGCTGGAAGAAGTGACCGGCGGTGAAATTTCCATTGGCAACCGCGTGGTTAACCATCTCGAGCCGTCCGAGCGTGACATCGCCATGGTGTTCCAGAATTACGCGCTGTACCCGCACATGAACGTGTTCGACAACATGGCTTACGGACTGAAAATCGCCAAGGTGCCTCTGGACGAAATTCGCGACCGCGTGGACAAAGCGGCGAAAATTCTTCAGCTCGGACCTTACCTGTTGCGCAAACCGCGCGAACTCTCGGGCGGACAGCGCCAGCGCGTGGCCATGGGGCGGGCCATCGTGCGCCAGCCGCAGGTGTTTCTGTTTGACGAACCGCTGAGCAATCTGGACGCAAAACTACGCGCCCACACGCGGCTCGAAATCCAGAAACTGCATCGCGACCTTGGCATCACCTCCCTGTTTGTAACGCACGATCAGGTTGAGGCCATGACGCTGGCGCAACGCATGATCGTCATGAACGATGGCGTGATGGAGCAATTCGGCACGCCCGAGGAGGTGTACGCTCGCCCCGCTACGACATTTGTGGCCAGCTTCATCGGTTCGCCGCCGATGAACCTACTGAAAAACGCCCCCGACGCCAAACCCGGCACCATCGTCGGCATCCGGCCAGAGCACCTCGACATCACGACCACCGGCTGGGCGCTGGTCGTAGACGCCCTGGAGATGCTGGGCGCCGAGCGTCTGGTTTATGGCCGCTGGTTGCATGGCGCGGGCGACGAGCTGGTCATCATCCGCAACGACGAAGCTCTGCCCGTGCCTGAGCTGGGTAGCACAATCCACGTCACGCCGCGCCCGGACCGACTGCATGCGTTTGACGCCACCAGCGGCAAGCGCGTGTAGGCCTCCATCGGCAAGCGGCTTCGGAACCAAGCCTCAAGGAAGTTGGGCTTTATGTTTTTCAGTTAGGTGAAAAGTTGTCGCAAGGCCCTGAACAGTCGTAGAATGGCGGCCTCTGCGGGCGTCGTATAATGGTAATACCCTAGCTTCCCAAGCTAGAGCCGTGAGTTCGATTCTCATCGCCCGCTCCAGACACCTCACAAAGGCCGGAATTTCCGGCCTTTGTCGTTTCCGACGTCAGGCCGCTCCTGCTGACCCGTATCAGCGTGTTGGTCGCGCAACCGGGTCAGCGATTTCATCCACATCGCTAAAGGCTTACACCGGCACATTCATTCCGACTTTCAGGCGGTTCAGGACGACCGATGTTTGAAAGGGAATATGCTCCTCTGCCGTAAAGAAGAGCCGCTGCGTGAGCGCTTCGTATTCCTCCATCGACGCAACGGTAATCACCAGCAGATAGTCCGCCTCGCCGGTAATAAAGTAACACTGCTGAACAGCCGCTTCGGCCTGGACGCGGAGACGGAACCCGGTCTCCAGGGGTGAGCGCTCGGGCCTGAGGTGGACCTCAGTCAGGATGGTCAACGAGCGGCCAACTTGCGATGGCTCCACCAGCGCGACATTGGCACGGATCACGCCGGTAGCTTCCAGCCGACGGATACGCCGCTGGACGGCCGGCGTCGACAGGCCGATAGCCTCGCCGATGACCCGTTGCGGCGTCGTGTTGTCCGTCTGCAGAATGTTCAGTATCGCGAGGTCAAAACGGTCGAGGTTGGCAGGCATGGGGGAACAATAGAGAAAAAGTTGCAGGAAAGCGGCTAAATTCGAGTAATTCAGTCACCTTGTTCGAAATATATTATCACCATGAATTCTCCTCTCTTCAATCGATTCCTCCCCATGCTCGCGGTCCTGGGCGCTATCACGGCGCTCGGCGTCGGAACATCCGGCGCAAAACACCTGTTCCCCATTATCGGAGCGCAGGGCACGACGGCACTCAGGGTGGGTCTTTCGGCACTGGTACTGGTGCTGCTGTGGCGACCATGGCGCTGGCCGTTGCCCCGCGCCGATGCTGCTTCCGTGGTGCGCTATGGCCTTGCCCTCGGCGGAATGAACCTGCTTTTCTATTTATCCATCCGCACCATTCCCTTGGGCGTGGCCACGGCCATCGAGTTTATCGGCCCCATGGCCGTGGCCGTGCTGTCGTCGCGCCGCGCCGTGGATTTTCTCTGGGTGGCCATCGCTGCTGTAGGCTTGGGCCTGCTGTTGCCGTTCGGGCATGACGTTCGCAGTCTCGATCCCATCGGCGTGCTGTACGCCCTTGGCGCTGCCGCATGCTGGGGGCTGTACATCGTCTTCGGGAAGCGCGCCGGCCATCTTCATGCGGGGCACTCGGTCACCCTTGGCATGGTTGTCGCGGCGATTCTTGTGCTGCCGTTTGGCATCGTGCATGCCGGCGGTGCGTTGCTCGACCCCAAAGTCCTGTTGTTCGGCCTTGGCGTAGCCGTGATTTCCAGTGCCATTCCGATAAGTCTGGAGATGGTTGCCCTCAAACGATTGCCCCACGAAACCTACAGCATCATGGTCAGCATGGAGCCTGCAGTGGTCGCGCTTATTGCGCTGCTATTGCTCGGCGAGCAGTTGACCACTATGCAGTGGTTTGCCATTGCGTGCACCGTGCTTGCGTCCGTCGGCAGCACGCTTACGGCGCGCGGAGACCGGGGCTTGCAGTCCGCAGTTTCCGGCCCGCGACGGAAAACATCGGTTTGTTTTCCCGGTAGCAATTAGTGCGAGGCCGACCCCATCGGTTTCGCAAAGGTCGGAAGGAGACTGGGATCGGCTTTGCGGTCAGAGCATGAGTTGCCGTATAGACCCTGAGACCGAAATCAACTGCTTGCCGTCCATCCGGCCAATTATTTGACGCACCACGGTCCCCATGACGTGCTGCACGCCAGCCAAGCCAACCTTCGCTGTTTGTTCGACGACGAATCCTGGCTTAGCCAGTTTGAGCGGCCGCAAGAAGCAATAGTCCAAGCCACCGTTGGTGAGTTCCACTACGAGGTCTGAGAGTGCTTTGCGGTGTTCGGTCGCCTCGTCCGCTTGCTCAAGCGTAGTAAGAAGCAACAAAGTTCGCTGGCGCAGAACCTCGGAGTGGTAGATCCGGAAGAATGGCTTGACGCTAGGCGTGGAACGCCCGGCGGCAGCCTCGGGAGATGGTCCATCCTTCAAGGTGGGCGCGTGCTTTCTGGGTGTGGTCATACTCGTCATGATGCAGGCCTCCGTAGTCCAACGGCGAATGTGCGGGCGCAAAACGCGGTGCGCATTGTGCGAAGCTGAAAGTGGCGTCTAGCGCAGAGTTTACCGGCACTGCGCGGAATTATAGGGGCTCAAATGGCACTACCTTAAGCCACCGACATCGACAGACTATTCGCCACCGTCCGCCAGAGCATGTCACACCGGAGAAGGCCGGTGTCCAGAATGGTGCTCCGATGCTGGGTCCCGGCCTTCTCCGGGACGACGGGTCACCTCACGTTGTTTTGACAAGTGCTTGTTGTGAACCGAAAATATTTGATATCGAAGGCTTTTGGTAGTGCCATTGCGAGCTGGCCCCTTTGATACTTTGATTTCAGTTTTCCAACACGACTTGTACGGCCAGGACCGCGTCTTTCCACGATCCGGTCTCAAACTTAAACGTAGATGCCGAGTCACGATCTAGACCCTCAGCGAGCCCCGGAATGCTCTGGCGCTATAGTACGAGGGCGCGCCGTTGTGATACACGAAAACGTTGCCGTAGCGACGATCGCAAAAGAGAGCACCGCCAAGTTTTCTGATGTCGGAAGGCGTCTTCACCCAACTCGACGTCTTCGTATCGAAATTTCCAAGATTCTGCAACTCCCGATATTGCGCTTCCGTTAGGAGTTCAATGCCCATGGCCGCTGCCATGTCGATAGCGTTATCTTCTGGTCTGTTTTCTTTCCTTGACTCCTGGCCCGCGCGGTCGTAACAAACACTTCTGCGGCCTCCAGGACTCTCTGCCGAACAATCAAAAAAAACGTATTCGCCGGTCCCTTTGTCATAACCAACAACATCCGGTTCGCCGCCAGTCCTCTCCATCTCATTGAGCGACCACAGTTTCTCAGGATTGGCTACCAGTCTTGCATGAACGTCAGGCCATTCAAGATCTTCGTGACGGTTCATGTTCTTCTCGAATCGGGCATTCAAAATCCCGAAAAGCTCTTCCCGTTGTTCTGCGTTCATGTCTTTTGCTCCTCGTCCAGGTACCTTGGCGACCTGCTTGCCAGGCAGCCGTCAATGCTTATTGTTCGTCTGGCCTTCCCCCGGTTTCGCCGGTTTGCGCGGCTACGCGTAGCTGGTTGTTCCCCAGTGGCTTGGCTTGGTAAAGCGCAACGCCGGCTTGTTTGAGCAAGAACTCCAGGCTCTCCCCTGCGGCGTAGACTAAAAAATAGACTAAAGGGGCCAGGCTCACATTTCAAGCGACAATTGCTCCTGCGCTCCAGCCTTTTCCACTGCCCACTTTCGAGGTCGACCACGCGGACGGGTTTCGCGTCGCTGTCCGGTGACCCGTTCGATAGCGTCAATAAACCACGCATTCCCGAGCGGCTGCCCCTGATCCAGAGCCATGCGGATATCGCTGATCGCCTCAGCATCCAGTTCCGGGCGGAACAATGCCCGATAGTCCGCCAGCCGGTCGGCTTCGCTCGACCCCACGCTGGAATACACCGCATGGGGTGTCAGCAACGGGTCGGCCTGCCCAAGCCCATTTCCCCGATAGCTGCTCCAGCGGTAGTACGCGGGATCATCCACCATTGTGGCTCGCACCGGATTGAGTTCGATATACCGCTGACACCGAAGCAGATAGGCATCGGCCTGCACTAGAGAAGACTTGTAGCGGCTGTCCCACAAGGTACCGGTGCGACGGTAAGTCTTGTTGATATATTGAACATAGCGCCTGCCCAGCGAAATCATCAGCCGGGATACGGCGCCCGATTCCGGTGGCGTCAGCAAGAGATGTACGTGATTGGTCATCGGCACATAGGCATGCAACTGACACCCAGTGGCTTTGATCGCTTCGCCTAGCCATTCGCAATAGGCGAGGTGATCTTCGTCGCCGAAGAAGCAGGCGTCGCGGTTATGCCCTCGCTGAACAAGGTGCAGAGGCAGTCCAGCGAGATGGATGCGGGGGCGACGAGGCATGGTTGTGACGATAGAAAATTAACGTAATAAATTGGAGCCTGGCCCCAATGGCACTACCTTAAGTCTTTGGCATGCGGCGCCTGCTGTTGTTTAAGGAGAGCGGCTTTAAGGATATGTCGAGGTTGAGTCAGGAGTGAGTGAGGCTTGGCTCGTCGTTTGACGGCGCGCGGTTCGACCCGGCCTGGCCGGTGAGGAAGCCGCAATTGCGCGATCCCAGCCAAGAAGTAACCACGGCGCAAGGCCTGCCGTTTTTGTGGGGCATGCCGCAGATTTTCCTCGAAAGCGCGGATCAATTGCAGAGCCGCCTTGAAGCTCAACTGGCGCGGCAGAACATGGCCGAGAAAGGCCGCCTGAGCCATCACCGCCCGCACCAGGTTGTAAGCGAGCAGATGCACGGCAATTTCTTTCCGCACCATCTCCGGACTCTTGCAGCGCAGGACATCCATCTGCATCACCGTCTTGATCGAACGCAAGTCCAGCTCCACCTGCCAACGGGCATGATAGAGCGCCAGCAATTCTTTCTTGCTGACTTGTCCGGCCTCAATGAGCGTCGTCACCAAGGTCAAGCCCCCGATGCGGGCTTCCCGCAGAATCAGGGTTTCGGGCATGGTCCTATAGGTCGTCGCCTCCATCCAGGCGGGACGGGGCGGACGCGCCCAGGCGACGACATGATCCTTCGCCCCCAGCCGTTTTCCCCGGCGAAAGTCGGTATACCGCAGCTGATGTTGCCGCACGACCACATCAACCCCTTGCCGGATCAGCCAGACCAGCAGGAAATAACCGGAGAAATAGCGGTCGGCGATGACCACATCGCCCGGTGACAGGCCGTGAGCGAGTTGCCGCAAGAGCGCCGTTTCTCCGGTACGCTTTCCCTTGCAGGGCCCCGTGGCCCACCCCAGCACGGCTCCGCAGGACAATGAGATGATCGCCACCAAGCGTACCAGCGGAAACCCCAGCCCGGGCTTCTGCGTCCTGCTCTGAGGAAACTCCGCCTGGTTCGCCGCCGTATCCGGCAGGGAAGCCGTTGTGCCATCAATGAGCTTGACCTCCCGGCCTCGCCAGCGCCAAGCCTCGGGCTGACTGACGCGCAGACGCGCTCCGATTTCTCGACCCAGACGCTCAACCAGGGTCAGGGCCAGCCGTGTCCGTGCCTTGCAGTAGGGGCCGTTGTTCAGACTGCCGGGCGATTCCCCCAGCGCCACCCGCTCACTGACGCCACGGGCTACCGTATCCTGGCAGCTTTGATCCGCCCCCAGCACTTGTTCAATGAAAAGCATCAGCGTTCGCAGCGGGCTATAGACGCGCTCACGGTAATCCCCTTGCTCTTCCGAAACCCACTGCATCATGCTTTGCTGAGGGATGACTCGCCCCAGCGCGGTACCCGCCCCTTGGGCAAAGCGGACGCAGAATCGTTTTATTTGCCCAGTAAGTCCAAGCCTCTTGATATGATCCATTTGGGCTGACCCTCCTGCGTTATGCAGCACGGATTCGACACCCGCATCTTAACGCTCCGAGTGTGTCAGCCCAACCTTATCTCTTTGTTTGTTATCAGGTTTCGCTTAAGGTAGTGCCATTGGGGCCTGGCCCCTTTGATTCAATGCACAAATGTGGCTTTGACTCGCTTGGAAACAAGAAAGTACGGTATCCAAATCGCGGCGCCAATGAGTGCTCGGATCAGTTCCTTGGTACTGGCTGGATCTGGTTGGGCGGCCACTGCAGGAATAAGGTTTCCCGCAAAGGAATCGATGACAACGAGGGCGGCACCCCAGGTGTACCAAAGAATGGCCACCTTCGGAGTGTTGTGTGACTTTCGCAAAAGGTAGAAAAGGGTCGTCAATCCGAGCGCCATGGAGACAATGTTGCCGACTATTTCGAAGGCAAGGAAAGGCGCCCAGAATGCATGGTACGACGGCGTCCCGGGCGTCGTTAGCTGGTCCCACGCGCCATCGCGGAAGATCGGCCAAAGGGTGGTGATCGACATGTACGCGATTCTCATTGGCGTAACGATTAGGCCGATGACTACTAAGATCAACCACCCTCCAATTCCGATAGGTCTGTCTGCCGTTGGCGCGACGTTGTCTACTGCCTCAACGTTTGCCCGTGGTGGTTGATACGGATTGTTCTGCATGGAGATCCCTTGTTGAGGCCTAACGACGCTGTAGAAAAAGTATCTTCATACCCGCATCGTGCCGTGAACCGAATGGAATATCAATGATCTAAGGGTTATTGGATTCGGAGGTGTTGCATGGCACGTTACAAGATGATTGACCTGAGTCCGCGGTTTTTGGCCGTTGATCTGGAGAAACAGCTGTTACCCGGCAGTTTTGCCCACGCCGTCCATCACCTGCTCGATCACGA
>JANNNT010000453.1:0-2073 GCA_031398685.1 Rhodocyclaceae bacterium
CCCGGGGTGGCACAGCCAGCTCTTGGCGCTTGAGACCAGCCGGATGGGCGTTGCTGCCCCGCGGCTGCGCGCCATTTCGCCGACCGCGAAGCCCTGTTCAACGGTCCATGGCAGGCTCAGATCACCGGCCGCCAACTCGCTTGGATGCGGCAGGTAAAGGAACGACGGCAGCAGTCCCAGCGACTCGACCGAACCCGGCGCGGTCAGCTGCGGGATCGGCAGGACATCCAGGGCGACCTGCTCGCCATCGCAGCGGCCGATATCGATGTAGGCCAGCGCACAGTGCGTCGTTCCCAGATCGATACCGATTGAAAATTGCGCTTCGCTCATAGTTCCACCTCAGCCGGCGCAACGATACGCAGTTCATGACCGCCAGCGAGCCGGGGCAGGCGCGTCTCGTCCACTCGCCAGCCACGGTGAGTGATGCTGCCATTGAAAGGTGGTTGCCCGACGACATTTCCGGTAATGCGAATCGCCGCGGCATCGAAGCCTGCCGGCAGCGTTATCCGGCTGCCTTCGGCTTCGTCGCGTACCGGGCTGATGGTGAAGTTGTCGCGCAGCACCTTGCGACAGCCTTCATGCACCACGCGGGCGGCGGCGCCGATATCCGCGTCGGCATAGGTGGCGACGTCTTCCTGAACGAAGTCGATGAATCGTGCCTCGCGCTGCAGCAGGCCGAGGAGCTGCAGTGCGGCGTCAGGCGCCGTTTCCCGCAGCGGTGCAACGGCCGGTTTGGGTGCGGCCGGGGCCGGTGTCGCTGGGTCGGCCAGCGCCTGGTCGTCACGCAAAGCCTGGACGCGGGCAGCGAACGCGCTGTCCGCAATGATTGCGAAAAAGCTGCCAAAGGCGAGGGCAATTCGGCTTGGCAAGGAGGGATTGGCTTGTTTCATGGACTGGTCCTGGTGATTGCCGCCGGAGCGGCTCGGCCGCAGCGGTGTGTGAGAGCGTTGGCCCGTATGAGCGACGCGCCGGTGCAACTTGAGGAGGACTTGATCGTCACGGCAGGCACAAGGCAACCGTTACTGAGGGAATCAGCCACGGCCGTTGGTTGTGCCGAAAGACTTGATGGCGACCGGCCTTTGGCGCATGAGGTGTTCTGTTGCAGTGCAATATAAACCATTTTACCGATTTCGGGTAGGTGCCTTGACGTCCTGCCGCCATCGGCTTTTCTAGCCGTCGATCAGGAAGTCGATGAGCGACGCCCACCACGCCGTATCGACGCGGTCCATCCAGTCGTTGTGGTCGGCGGCGGGAACGATCAAGAGCTGCTTGGGTTCGGACAGACTCTCGAACAAGGCCCGACTGAGCCTGGGCGGCACGATGCTGTCGTGCTCGGCGATAACCACGGCGACACGGCCGTGGTAGGCAGAGAGATTCGCGACGCTGTCATAGCGATCGCGCAGCAGCCAGCCGAGCGGAAACCAGGGGTAGTGCTGGTGCGCGACGCTTAAGAGACTGTCCCACGGCGTGATCAGCAGCACCGCGGCAACGTCGGTGGACTTGGCTACGGCGGCGGCGACGCCGGCGCCCAGCGATTCTCCAGCGAGCAGCAGCGGCCCCGGAAACTGGCGGCGGGCCAGCGCGAGAGTCTCGGCCGCGTCGGCGACCAGCGCGGTTTCGTCCAGCGTGCCCGGGCGCGAACCATACCCCGGATATTCGGCCAGAATCACGCGCAGCCCGAGGCGGGTGAGCTCCGCGGCATACCACATGCGGTATCCGGCATGCCCGGCATTGCCATGGAACAATACCGCCGTGCCGCGGACCGCTCCGGCGGGTTCGCGCAGCAATCCCCGGTAGTCGTCTGCGCTGGGCCATGGCGCCAGATCGTAGCGGCGGGCATCGGCGAGCACGGCCGTGAGCGCCGGATTTTCGGGAAAATAGATCAGACCACCCTGGAACATGGCGATACCTCCGACGAGCAAAAGGACAGTGACAAGCACCGGTTGCAGGAGCCCACGAACGCTAGCGTTCATGGTGCCTCGCCCGACGATGCCACAGCGCATAGGCGACCACGTTGATGATGAAAACCGCAACGCCCAGACCGATCTGCATCTCGCGCGTCAGTCCCTGCGG
>JANNNT010000484.1:0-4007 GCA_031398685.1 Rhodocyclaceae bacterium
TGGGCAATGCCGATTTGCCGTGGGGCATGCTTATGGAAGCATCGGCACGACCTTCGATCAGCATGATCATGGCGCTGGTGAGCGTGTCTCCAGGCTTGACGACGGCGCCGAACCGGGTGCCTTTCATCAGGTTCTCGTAGCTATCCACAAGCAGGCCGCTCTTTTCCGAACCCTGCCCGCCCACCACATGGCACTCGACACAGAACTGCTTGAGGATAGGCTGAACGTCGGCTTTGAAACTGACTTCCTTCTGACCGCAAGCGGCAAGAAGAAATATTGCGCCGATCAAGGCGCTGCCCCGCAGCATTCTGGTTTTCATATCGCCGTCCCCTTCCAAGGTTTAGTCCCTGTAATCTGCATCACGCATGACGAACCTGAGGATGCACTTGGTATTCAGAGCGTACTATAAACCTGCTGAACGTAGAAGTCCCGATAGGCCAATACCGTTATTTGCTCACTGTCGTGCCGCGTAAGCGACATAGGGAAAGCGAGGCGCGCCGGCACGGATCAAATCCCCGAACCGCCTTCTTCCAGCGCGGTAACCGGCAGTGCAAAAACCTTGACCTGGCGCGGTTTGAGCCACACCTGTTGACCCTTGGCGAGATTCAGGACTAGGGCGCGTTCACGCGTCAGTTCCACCTCGATCAGTTCGGAGGCATGGGCGAGTTCGACACGCACCAGCGGGCCGATGGCATGCACATCCTGCACGGTCGCCTCCAGGCCTCCAGCCATTGGGCCATGTTCGATGTCTATGTCGTGCGGACGGACGAAAGCCATGGCCTCGCCTTCGGGCGTTTTATCCGCCGTAGTGCTGTCAACCCCGTGCCCGACATCGGCCCAGTTGCCATGCACCCGGCTGTGGAAGACGTTGACGTTACCCAGGAACTGATAGACGAAGGGCGACGCCGGATTGGAATAGACCTCGTCGGGCGTACCAATCTGCTCGACGCGGCCCTGGTTCATGACCACCACGCGATCGGCGACTTCCAGCGCCTCCTCCTGATCGTGCGTCACGAAGACGCTGGAGATGTGCATTTCGTCGTGCAGACGGCGCAGCCAGCGGCGCAACTCCTTGCGCACCTTGGTGTCGAGCGCACCAAAAGGTTCGTCGAGCAGCAGCACTTTGGGTTCAACGGCCAGCGCACGTGCCAGTGCGATGCGCTGACGCTGTCCACCGGAAAGTTGCGAGGGATAACGTTCGGCCAGCCAGTCGAGCTGGACCAGCTTGAGCAGATCCATGACCCGGCGGCGAATATCCGCTTCGGACGGGCGCTCTGGCCTCGGCTTGACGCGCAGGCCGAAGGCGACGTTCTCGAACACCGACATGTGCCGGAACAGCGCGTAGTGCTGGAAAACGAAGCCAACATTGCGTTCGCGCGCATGCAGGTGCGTCGCCTCTTCGCCGGCAAACTTCACGTGTCCGGCATCCGCCGTTTCCATACCGGCAATGATGCGCAGCAGCGTCGTCTTGCCACAACCGGACGGGCCGAGCAGCGCGACCAGTTCGCCGGTCGGGATGTGCAGGTCGATGTTATCGAGCGCGACAAAGTTGCCAAAGCGTTTGCCAACGCCGCAGATTTCTATGCTCATGATCGTGTTCCGCTTTCTTTTTCCACTTTTTCGGGCACCAAGGCCGTATCCAGCATTTCAGTTTCCCTGCGCATCTGCCACTCGACCAGCGTTTTGGCGACGAGCGTGACCAGGGCCAGCAGCGCTAGTACCGAGGCTGACGCGAACGCGCCGACCGCGTTGTATTCGTTGTAAAGAATCTCCACGTGCAAAGGCAGCGTGTTGGTTTCGCCACGGATATGGCCGGAAACCACCGACACCGCGCCGAACTCGCCCATGGCACGCGCATTGGCAAGGATGACGCCGTAGAGCAAACCCCATTTGATGTTGGGCAGCGTGACGCGGAAGAACATCTGCCAGCCGGACGCGCCCAGCGAAATGGCAGCCTCTTCTTCATCCTTCCCTTGCGCCTGCATGAGCGGAATCAGTTCGCGGGCGACGAAAGGGAAGGTGATGAACAGGGTAACAATCACCATCCCCGGCAGGGCAAACACGACCTTGATGTCGTGTGCCGAGAGCCACGATCCGAACAGACCCTGCGCGCCGAAAATCAGCAGGAACACAAGACCAACGACCACCGGCGAGACGGCAAAGGGCAGATCGATCAGGGTGATCAGCAGGCTCTTGCCGCGAAAATCAAACTTGGCAATGGCCCATGCCGCCGCCACGCCAATCATGACGTTGAAAGGCAGCACGAAGAGTGCAATAAAAATGGTCAACCCCGCCGCAGAAAGCGCTTCGGGATCTTTCAGCGCCGCGATGTAAGCCGACCAGCCCCCGGAAAAGGCTTCGAAAAATACGGCCAGTAAGGGTAGCGCCAGAAAGAGAAAGAGGAAAACCAGGCCGACGCCGATCAGCGTCCAGCGCAACCAGCGCGGTTCGGCATTGGCCATGCGCAATGAAGGGGCGCTCATAGACTCACCCGCTGCTTGCCGTGATGCCGATTGGCCGCCCACCATTGCAAGGCATTGACACCCAGCAGCAGGACAAAGGAAATGACGAGCATGACGCAGGCCAATGCGGTTGCGCCGATCACGTCGTACTGTTCGAGTTTGGAAATTATCAGCAGCGGCGTGATTTCCGAAATCAGCGGCATGTTGCCGGCAATGAAGATGACCGAGCCGTACTCGCCGACGGCGCGTGAAAACGCCAGCGTAAAGCCGGTCAGAAGAGCGGGGAAAATCCCCGGCAGGAGAACACGGGTAAAGGTCTGCAGACGCGAGGCGCCAAGCGTCGCTGCCGCTTCCTCGATTTCCGGCTCGATGTCCTCGATCACCGGCTGCAGTGTGCGCACGACAAAAGGCAGGCTGATGAAGGTCAGCGCCACGACGATGCCGAGCGGCGTGAAGGCCACCTTGACGCCGAGCGGCTCGAGATGGCGACCGATCCAGCCGTTGCCGGCATAAAGCGTCGCCAGCGTGATGCCGGCAACGGCGGTCGGCAGGGCAAAAGGGAGATCGACCAGCGAATCGATCAGGCGTTTCCCCGGAAAGTTATAACGCACCAGTATCCACGCGACGATCAGCCCGAACACGGCGTTGATCGAAGCGGCCAGCAGCGACGCGCCAAAGGTCACCCGATAGGAAGCTAGCGCTCGCTCACCGCTGGCGATGTCCCAGAACTGGCCAAGGCTGAGTGAACTCGCCTTGAACGCCAGTCCGGAAAGCGGCAGCAGGACGAGCAGCGACAGGTAAACCAGCGTACAGCCTAGCGACAGGCCGAAGCCGGGGAGGACGCGTTTCACCGGTGGGCGCCGTAAGGAGTGAGGGGAAGCACGCCTTACTTGCTCTGATAAATCTGATCAAACGTACCGCCGTCCTTGAAGTGCGTCGGCGACGCCTTGGCCCAGCCGCCGAAAACCTCATCGACGGTAAACGTCTTGATCGCCGGGAACTGTGTCGCGTACTTCTTGAGCAGTTCGGCATCACGCGGGCGCAGGTAATTCAGCGCGGCATTCTCCTGGCCTTCCGGCGACCACAGGTAGTCAAGGTAGGCTTGCGCCTGCTTGCGTGTGCCTTTCTTGTCGACCACCTTGTCAACGATGGCGACCGGGAATTCGGTAAGAATCGAGAGTGACGGATAGACCACATCAAACTCACCCTTGCCGAATTCCTTGGCGATCAGTTCGGCTTCACTTTCAAATGAAACCAGCACATCACCGATCTTGCGCTGCATGAAGGTCGTCGTCGCATCGCGGCCACCCGAGGCGAACAGCGGTGCGTTCTTGAGCAAGGTGCCGACAAACTCCTGCGCCGTCTTGTCGTTGCCGCCCGGCTGCTTGAGCGCATAGCCCCAGGCCGCGAGGTAGGAATAACGGCCATTGCCGGTGTTCTTCGGATGCGGCAGGATAACCTGCACGCCCGGTTTCACCAGATCCGACCAGTCCTGCAAGGCCTTGGGATTACCCTTGCGCACGATAAAAACCATGGTCGAGGTGT